>JAIOHN010000153.1 GCA_019912985.1 Anaerolineae bacterium
CCCGCGAAGGACACGAACGCCATGCTCGGCCAGCGCGGAGGCTGTTTCATCCATCTGCTCGTAACTCTCAACGGCGCAGGGTCCGCTGATGATGGAAAAGTCGCCATTGCCGATCTGGAAACCATCGGCCAGCGTGATGACGGTATGCTCATCAGGAGACTTGCGCTGTACGCGAATCTTCTGCCGCGCTTCTTTTTCTTCCAGCGCCAGCGACGCACGGAAAATCTCACGGAAAAGGGCTTTGATGGTCTCGTTGCTGAAGGGACCATTGTTGGTCTGCTCCAACAGGGTCAGCATCTGTGCTTCGCGCTCCGGGTCATAAAACGACGTCCCCATCTGCTGCTGCACTTTGCCGATCTCAGAGGCCAGACGGGCGCGCTGGCTCAACAAATCCAAGATTTGCAGATTGATTTCATCGACCTGCGAACGTAATTCTTGTAGGCTATCTTCTGGCATCATGATAATCTTTCGCTATCTTCGGTGACGTGGAGATTATACAGAGATGTAGGGCGCTTGCCTATTCTACATCCAGAATAAAACGGGCTGCTTCGCTGAGGCGCGCGTATGTTTCCGGCTGGATATAAGTTTTCTGATCCAGCTGCTGCGGTTGGTGCCGCCGTGTAAAGTAGGAATGCATCGCCCGCCGCCGGTTTTCACTGCGATTCAAGGTGCCGCCGTGCCATGTGTGTGAATTAAACACCACGACTGTACCGGCTGGTGCCAGCAGCAGTACTTCATCGGGATGCGGCGCTTTGGGATCTTCCAGGGCTTGCTGCGGGGTCGTGCCGCTGCGATGCGACCCTGGCACCACCCGAGTCGCGCCGTTTTCTTCGGTGAAATCATCCAACAACCAGATGGAATTGCACACCTGATAATCGCCAGACTCGACTGCTCCGCCCCAATCGGCATGAAGCGCCTGCAAGCCCTGCCCTGGCAGTGCCGCACGAGCATTGAGCGAAGATAGTTTAAGATCATTTTGCAGCACATGCGCCAGCGCCGCTAACACACGGGGATGCGTGAAGCAGATCTCAAATATCGGGTCCTTATTGACCAAATCAGACAGGCGATCTGTACCTGCTTCCTGGTGAACTTCCTTCCCAGCATTCGCGCCTTCTGCCACAACCAACGCATCCAGTCGAGCGACTATCGCCTGCACCTGCTCCGGCGTGAGAATACCCACCAGAGGCAGATAGCCATCACGATCAAGCTGATCTTTCTCTGCTTGCGTCAGCGTATCCGGGCGCACACCAAGTTCAAAAAGTGCCTGTTGAACATTCATTGTTTCCTCCGTAATATATGTTTCAACAATATAGCTTCAGTGTTTTAAATCAATGTAATGTCTCTTGTCATTTAAAGAGCAGGAAGCTAGAATTGAAAAAATGCTTATCCTTACGATGATATATGCGCTGTGCGCGCTCCTTTTACTGATCTACGCAGGCGCAAGCCTGTCGTTGTTAGCTTTGTATTTCTTTCATCGTCATGACAGCATCCCAACCCCCACTGTCAACGAATGGCCAACAGTTGTCGTACAACTACCTATATACAATGAACGGTATGTGGTCAATCGTTTGCTGCAAGCCGTTGCCCAGCTTAATTATCCACAGCACCTTCTGACCATTCAAGTGCTGGATGATTCAACCGATGATACCAGCACCATCGTTGCCGAGCAGATTACCGAGCTACAAAATCAAGGGATTCAGATCCAGCATATTCGTCGTGACAACCGGATAGGATATAAAGCGGGTGCGCTGGCCTATGGACTTTCGCTGGTTGACTGCGAATATGCGGCCATTTTCGACGCGGATTTCATTCCCCCACCCGATTTTTTGCTTCGCACCATCCCGCATCTGGTCGCCAATCCACGGCTAGGGATGGTTCAAACACGGTGGGGACATCTGAATCCATTTGCCAACCCTCTTACGATGGGCCAGTCGCTGGCGTTAGATGGACATTTCGTAGTGGAACAAACCGCACGCTGCCGCTCCGGTCTGTTGATGAATTTCAACGGCTCAGGCGGTGTGTGGCGTGTGACCGCCATTCACAAAGCCGGTGGGTGGCGTCATGACACGCTGACCGAGGACCTGGATTTGAGTTATCGGGCACAGTTGGCAGGCTGGCAGTTCCTTTATCTGCCAGATGTCACGGTTAACGGTGAGCTTCCACCTCAGATCACAGCTTATAAACAGCAGCAGGCCCGTTGGGCACAGGGCAGCACTGAAACTTTAGTCCAGGTTTTTCGCCCGCTGTGGCACACACGTCTGCCGTTGTCACAACGTGTTATGGCGACCATTCACCTTTGCCAGTATCTCCCGCACCCGCTGATGGTCTCGCTGCTGCTGTTGACGCCGCCACTGATGCTCGGCAGGCAGCTTTACTCCCTCCCACTCGGTCCCCTGGGCGCTATTGGTTTGGCAACACCCATGATTTACGTGGTGAGCCAGTATATGCTCTATACAGACTGGTGGCGACGATTACTTGCTTTCCCCATGCTGCTGGCGTTGGGAACCGGCATTGCCTGGAACAACACGTGTGCGGTGGTAAACGCCCTGGTGCCGCATCATCAACCGGCAGAGTTCCACCGCACACCTAAGTTCAGCCACAATCGCCCGGCACGGGCTTACGCTTTGCGTGCCAATCACACCCTGAATGTCGAGCTTATCCTGGCTATTTATGCCTTTTGGGGCGCGAGCCTCGCAATGGAACGCAATCCCGCTTTAGTGCCGTTTTTGGGATTATATGGTTTCGCATTTGGGTTGGTCAGTTTGTGGAGTATGTACGACTATTGGGTGCAGGCCCGATCATAGTTGACGCGACAAAATCAACCTGCTACACTTTGGCTCAAATTATGCCGGGGGCAGTGGTGGAACGGCATACACGGGAGTCTTAAAAACTTCTGTCCGCAAGGACATGTGGGTTCGAATCCCACCTGCCTCACATCCCAAGTTTCAACTCAAATGATGACCAGCCTGCGTGCTGGTTTTTGTTTTCCGCGTAGGCGTTGCATAAGAATTCGTTTAAGAAGCGAGTGGTCGCCTTGACATGCGGTCGGAACACTCATACCATGTACGCTTAGTTAACGCTCACTAAGTAAAAACCTATGTCAAATCGACTCAATCGCCGCACCGTCATATTGGATGCTGCGGCGCAGCTTTTTGTTTCGCGGGGCTATGATGCGACTTCCGTGCGACAGATCGCGGATGAAGTGGGTTGCACCGAAGCTGCACTCTACTACCACTTTAAGGATGGCAAACGTGAGTTGTTCCGTGAGGTGGTGGAATGTAATATGCCCTCGCTCTTCCAGGTGGTCGAATGCTGTCGCGATGCCCAGTCGCTTCAGGAACTGGCGAAGCGTTTTGGGGAGCAGATGTGTCTGCTGACACCGCTGCGGGCGGATCGTCTCCGGTGGATAATCGCGGAATTCCCCCTGTTGAGTGAAACTGAGCGCGCATCCTTTCACGCCAAGTACTTGCATTTCCACAGCGAACTGGCAGGGTTGATCGAGCAATTTGTAGACAGCCGGGCGCAGGCGGAGTCGCTGGCATGGCTCCTGATGAGCACCTACCTGGGGTATGCCCAGTTGTTCATTAACCAGGATCTTCAGTCGGTGAGTGATTTTTCCGGCGGTCAGTTAAACACCCTACTCAGCAGTCTGATTGAGGCGTTCTATCCGGAGCAACCACTGCCAGATGAGTCTGAGACGATTGATGTGGAGCCGCCCACTTCGCTGTAGTTCTTGTTCTGTTTTCCGATTATTCGAGGGGAATACACATGGCAGTCAACGCAACGAGCACTGAACCCCGTTCTCCCGGCTATGAACGACGTTGGATAGGTCTCGCCTTCATTGGCGTCTCTCTGCTGGTCATTAGCCTGGACAACACCATCCTCAACGTCGCTATTCCGTCGATTTCAAGGAGTCTGGGAGCGTCCGCATCGGATCTGCAATGGATGGTGGATGCCTATATTCTTGTCTTTGCTGCTTTGCTCCTGACCATGGGCGCAGTGGGGGATCGTATTGGACGCAAGCGCGCCCTGCAAATTGGTCTGGTGTTATTCGGCATTGGCTCCGCAGCGGCGGGGATTTCGGAAACCACAGGGGCCTTGATTGCATCACGTGCCTTCCTGGGGATCGCCGGCGCGACCATCATGCCAGCTACATTGTCGATCATCACCGCGACTTTTCCATCGGAAGAACGCCCGCAGGCTATCGCGATCTGGGCAGCTATCTTCGGTCTGGGAGTCGGTATTGGCCCGGTGATCGGGGGCTTCCTGCTGGAATATTTTACCTGGCATGCGGTTTTTTTCGTCAACCTGCCGGTCGTAGTCATTGCGGTGGCGGGCGGTGCGGTTTATCTCGCGGAATCGAAGGATGCGCACGCACCTAAAACGGATATTCCGGGTGTAGTGCTGTCGATCGCCGGTTTGTTCTCACTCATCTACGCCATCGTGGAAGCCGGGTCTGAAGGCTGGACTGCGCCTCCTGTCCTGATGGCCTTCGCAGCCGCAGTTGTGCTGCTGGGAATTTTTGCCTGGTGGGAGAATCGCAATCCGGATGCAATGCTGCCTCTCGAATTCTTCCGCAATATGTCGTTTACGGGAGCGAACACCGTGCTGGCGCTGGTCACCTTCAGCTTGCTTGGCGGCCTGTTTTTCCTGACACAGTATCTGCAATCCATCCTGGGATACACCCCCCTCGAAGCCGGTATTTTGCTGCTTCCGCAAGCCGCGACCCTGACCATCGTCGCGGCCAATTCAGCGCGTATTTCCGCCCGGCTGGGAACCAAAATCACAGTCGCGTTGGGGGTCGCCATCGGCGGGTTGGGATTGTTGTTCATGTCGCGCTTCTATCAAGTCGACAGCCCCTACAGCACGATCT
>JAIOHN010000154.1 GCA_019912985.1 Anaerolineae bacterium
ATTTCAGGCCATGCAGGACGCGCAGGACGGAGCGCTTCAGTTGGAGCTATCCGCACAACTGCAATCCGAATCAGCGCCAGAACGTCAGCCGAAGCCCCGCAAGAAACTCGACCTGCTGGCCGTGCCGGATCATGCCCCAGAGGCTACCGTGCCGAAACGCCCTTTCGTGCCGAAACGCATACGCGAGGAAGCGGAACCGGTGCAGTTAGCGATGTTCTGATCCCGTCAACAACAGCGGCTTTCCTGGATGCGCTGCTGGCTCGATGCGGTAGCTACCGTGACCGCGCCTGTCTGACGTTGACCGCGATCCACCCGGATGGGCAGCATCGTACACCCTCACGACACATCCCGCTCAACCAACCCGGCCAGCTTCACGATGCGCTCCAAAGGCTGCTGGCAGCCAACCAACTCGGTTGGGGCGCATTCGTTGCCGTCGGACTGCGGCGGCGTGGATTGACGCGCTACCGGCGTGGCGGTGAACGCGATTTGCTGGCGCTGCCTGCGGTCTTCGTCGATCTCGACGATCCCACGTCCGACGCGCTGGCGCGGCTGCGCGATGTGTGTCCGACACCCTCCTGCATCACCTTCACTGGCGGCGGATTCCATGCTTACTGGTGGCTGGACGAGCCGCTGGCCGACATGGGATTAGCGCGGAATATCCTGCGCGGGCTTCAGCGTGTATCCAACAGCGATCCGCTCAGCCCGGTTCAAAGTCTGCGCCTGGTTGGATCACGAAATACCAAAGCTGGCAGGGATAACGCACCCTGCCAGCTCGTTGACATGCAGGACTGCTACTACCCGTTAGAAGCCTTCGCGCCGCTGCTGCCGCGTCCGACAGTCAAACTGGCGTCTGCCCCACCCCGTCGTCGGTCAAACCAACGTTCATCAAGCAGCACAATCAACCTGGATGTCCTGCGGGTTGTGAGCGACCAGCTCACCCGTCTGGGCTATGTCCAGCAAGGCGACTGGCTGAGCGGCCCCTGCCTGCATCCCGCACAGCACCAGCATGGCGATGTCCATCACTCCTTCGGCTTCAACCTCCGCAGCGGCTACGGGAACTGCTTCCGATGCGGCTCGATCCTGCTCAAGGACATCTGCCACACATTGGGTATCCAGCCCGCCGATTACGGTGGGCTTTTTGTCTAGAAGAAAGGACACAGCATGACCAAACACAAGGAAACACCCCCGACCATCATCACGCTGACACTGCCCACCCCGGAAGGCGGCGGCATCGCCCCGGAACGGGCGACTGCCACCCTGCTGATTCAGCGCGGGGAGCTGGCCCACCTGCGCCAGTTCCACTACAACGGGCAGATGGCCGACCTCATCGTCGCCATCCGCGAAGCGCACGAGGCGCTTGGACTGGTCGAAGACAACCCTCCGGTCATCCCCGACCTGCCAGAGGAGAAATCCAAACCCGCGCCGAAGGCCAAAGCGAAAGCCGCTCAGAAACCTTCTGCTGATGAAGTCGATGAAGAACCGACCATCGACATCCCGCTCAAGAAGGGCACGACAGCCGTCAAAATCAGCCATCTCAAGATCGTCGGTGGCGAGACCGATGCGGCGGCGTATCGTCAGGCGGCGCTGATTGCCGGAAAGCTCATCGACGGCAAGTTGTGGGATGGCGAGAGTCCCATCCGCATCGACGATGTGTATGCCGTGGAAAAGCGGATGAAGTATCTGACCGACAAGGACCTGAGCCTGTTTACCCTGGACGACTTTGTACAGGTCGGCGCAGCCGCAGATGCCGGAGAAACTGCTCCTGAAGGCATCGCAATGCAGACGGCGGACAGCGAAACCGACAGTTCGCCGCCGGTGAATCCCGCCGCACTCGAAGGGGTGACCGCCAGCAGCAATGGTCAGCGCCCGGATGACGAGTCCGATCCCATCTCCCTGAGTTAACCTCGCCCAGTTTTACCGATCGCATCTCAAGCAAAGGAAAAATCTCATGACCGAACAGAATAACCCCCAACCCCGTATCTTCAAGATTGGCGCCACCACCATCGTGGAGGACGACTCCCTCGCAGGCAAAACGCTCGACGAGGTGAAGGACATCCTGAAGCGCAGCTACCCCGAAGTGGCTCATGCCACCGTCCGTGAGCGTACCCTGGACGACGGCACGCCGGTCGTCGAGTGGTTGGCTCAAGCCGGGCGCAAGGGTTAGGCGCAGTCACCATGTTCAATTCAGGCATGACCGTCAAAAGTCTGCGGGACTGCCTGGCGGCCACCGCGCCGGTTGACCTGCTGGGGATGCGCCTGCTCAAGGCGTGTCCCCAGCCCGGTCTGTATCCCACCGATCTGCCGCGTGAGACGCTCAAAGAGGCCGTCTCCGAGATTGTGGATTACACCGGGCGTTGTGCGGCAGCCGCGCGGCGGCTGAGCCACCTGGCCCCCATCCCGCTGACGACCCTTGCATGTTTGGAGTTTGGCCTATGATGACCGCAGGAAATCCCCCTGGAGTGAACGACTTGCTGCAAACCTATACGCTGCTTGGCGTTGGCCTGCGGGACGACCCGTTACTCTGCCTGGCAAACGCTGTCACCTGGCTCGACCCCTTATGGCAGGAGGACGACGACGAGTGGGGCATGCCCCAGGACGAAGACGGCTCCCTCGCCATCGCCCTGCGCGTGACCCGCACCGCCTTCCCTGACATCTACATGCAGGCCGTCGATCAACTGCGGCAGGGCGCGCCCTACACTGACCTCGATCACCTTATCTGTGGCGGGATCTCCGAGCGCGGCATCCCGCTGGACGACCTGCAATGGATTGGATTTGGCATCCCGCTGCCCGCCTACGGCGTGGTGCTGGACGACCCCGATTTCTATACCGCGCATCCTGACACCATTCCCGTCTTGGAATGCTTCGGCGTTTCGCCTGAAGTCAACCCTTATCACATCACCGTGCCGCAGTGTATCTACATTGCCGGGGGGATGATCGCCGCCAGTCTGGAGGCACAGGACGATGAACGCTACAAGCAGGTCGCCTGGCTGATGCAGTGGCTGTTCTCGTGTTCGGGTAACAGTACCATCGACTACGACTACGAAACCATGTGCGAATTTCAGCCGCTGTCGTGGGACAAGGATGATTTCGCCTTCGCCATCGACATCATCGAAGAGGCCGATGGCATCCTGGGCGATGCCCTGGCCGGGCTGACCTTCCTCACCAGCCAGCCTGACCTGCTGCGAGCGTTGCAGCGCAATGTCCAACGTATCTACAAAGCCATTGAAAAATCGAAAGGAAAATCTGATGAACCCCGCATCCGACTGGCATGGCCGTATCTTACAGACGGCTTTGAACGAGCAGCCGAGCCTGTCGCTTGATTTCTATTCATACGGTGTGTTGATGCGCAAACGTGAAGGCGATGCGGTCACGGAATTCGCTGTGGATCCGGCACAGGTGGCCGTTGCCCTGGCTGCCAGAGTCACCTTCGACACCGGCCTGCTCTCCGGCGATACGCTGCTGGTCCGTACCGAAGGCGTGAAGAAAACCGTCATTGAATACCGTAAAGCCCAGAAAACCGGCGTGTACCTCGACGGAACGGAA
>JAIOHN010000155.1 GCA_019912985.1 Anaerolineae bacterium
TCCGAATGTCGAGATTGTCGCTGTTGCCGATCCACGTTCAGACCGGCTGGCCCAGATCAAAGCAACCTACAACATCCCCTTCACTTACACCGATTATCAGGATTTGATCGCACGCGATGACCTGGATGTCGTCAGCGTGGCGACCCCGAATTTCCTGCATTCGCCGGTGGCGGTGGCGGCGCTGCAAGCCGGAAAACACGTGTTATCCGAAAAGCCGCTGGCCCGCACGGTCGCAGAGGGCGAGGCGATGGTGAAGGCCGCGATTGAAAATAATCGCGTGCTGGAAGTGGCCTTCAACCACCGGCGGCGCGGTGATGTGCAGGTGCTCAAGTCCTATATTGACGAAGGCGGCCTCGGCACTGTTTACAATGCCAAAGCTTACTGGATGCGCCGCGCCGGTATCCCCGGCATGGGTGGCTGGTTTACCAGCCGCGAACAGGCAGGCGGCGGGCCGCTGATTGACCTGGGGGTGCATGCGCTGGACATGGCAATGTATCTGCTGGGTGAGCCGGAAGTCGTCGCCGTTAGCGGCATGACTTATGCCGAACTTGGGCCGCGTGGACGTGGCAGCCGGGGTGATCGGGTCGAAGGTGGCAACTACGAGGTCGAAGACCTGGCGACTGCCTTTATCCGGCTTTCGGGCGGAGTCACGCTGCTGCTGGAAGCAAGCTGGGCCGTTTATGGACGGCATGGCGACGATTACGGCGTGGTGCTGCATGGCACGGACGGCGGGGCCGATATTGATGTGGTGCAGTACAGTTGGGAAAACACGCTGACCATTTACAGTGACACCGCTGGTGTGCCAGCAGTCGTTAAGCCAAAGGTTGGACGCGGTGGCGGTCATGCACAGGTTGTATCCGAATTTGTGGATATTGTCCGCTCCAACGATTGGGAGAATCACCGGGGCCAGGAAGGCCTGCGCCGGACGCAGATTATCGAGGCGATTTATCGCTCCGCAGTGGAAGGCCACGAACTGGCGTTAACCGACGTCGCTGAGAAACTCTAAGACGGTGTTTTGGAATGCGCGACGGTGATATTCTGTAAGGCCAGAAGGAGCAGGGTTGGAGCCGTTTTGCTTGATGACTATTCGACTCGCGTCGATAGAAATGCAGTTGTTGCATCCTGAGGAAATTGTGTTACAGTATCCAAGAGCGAATTAGAACATATTTTCGACTCCCATCAAATCACGAAGGAGAGAATCTGTGAAATTTCTGCTCACCTCAGCGGGCATCAAAAACAACAGTATTCACAGCGAGTTGGTCGACCTGCTGGACAAACCGATTGCCGAGTCCAACGCGCTCTGCATTCCTACCGCGTCCTACGCCCTCCCCAATGGTCCTGTCCTGGCATGGAATTTCATTAGCGGACAAGAACCCCGCTGCCCCATGACCGAACTGGGTTGGAAGTCCGTGGGCGTGCTGGAGCTAACCACGTTGCCCAGCATCAAGAAAGAACTTTGGATCCCCCTGGTGCAGGAGGCCGATGTTCTGCTGGTGAATGGCGGCGACCCCCTCTATCTGTCCTACTGGATGCGGCAGTCCGGGCTGGCAGACCTCTTGCCGTCGCTGCGTGCGGTCTACGTGGGATTGAGCGCCGGGAGCATGATTATGGCTCCTCGCATCGGGGAGTACTTCGTTGGCTGGACTCCACCCACTGGCGGCGATGAAACGTTGGGGCTGGTCGATTTCTCAATTTTCCCGCACCTGGATCACGAGATGCTGCCGCAAAATACGTTGGCCGACGCAGAAAGATGGGCCGCAGGGATGGCTGCGCCATCATACGCGATTGACGATGAGACCGCGCTCAAAGTGGTCGACGGAGCAGTCGAAGTTATCTCCGAAGGCCATTGGAAACAGTTTACGCCCTGATAGGGGGATTTCATCACTTCTTCAAACAGCTGACCGGTGTGCGGATACATCCACACACCGGTTATTTTATTCCCGGAGATGTGTCGAACGTCACCTACGGTCCGCCTCGAAATCTCTTATCCTTAAAATAAAACGACTCAACGATAAAGAGATCATTTTATGACCACCTCGCATCAACCTGATTATCCAGAACTCCTCATGAAAGTCTTTCGTGGTGAAAATCCTGGGCGGGTGATCTGGCAGCCCCGCATCGAATACTGGTATCTGGCCAATCGCAAACGGGGAACCCTGCCTGCCCATCTGCGCGACGCCTCGCTGCTGGATGTTTATGATTACTGTCATGCATCCTGCCGTTACTTTCTCTGGGATGATGCCTGGCTGCGGGTGCGTTACCAGCATGTAGAGATCACGCAGGAAAAGCTGGATGAGAAGCGAGTGCGCCAGACCTGGCACACCCCGGTAGGCAGTATCAGCCAGGTTTCACATTATGACGAGTGGGATATTTCCTCTCATATTGTCGAATATCGCCTCAAATCACCTGCGGACTTTGATGTGCTGCGTTATATCTTGCAAGATGAGGAATGGTACTGGGATGAGGCGAATTACCAGTCATACCTCGAACGATTCGGCGCGCACGGCATCCCTCAGTTTTACTTCCGGCGTTCTCCCATTCAGCGCCTGATTATCGAAGACATGAGTTTTGAGCAGACCATCTTTTTCATGCAGGACTACCCCGATTTGCTGAAGGAATATATCGACTTTGCAACAGAAGCCGACGACCACATCTACGCGATTCTCGAAAACTGTCCCGTGCCGGTGCTGAATCTGGGTGAGAATATCGACGCCTTTCTCGATTCGCCCACATTATGGAAACAATATCTCCAACCCTACTATACGGGGCGCGTGAATCAACTGCGGGCAGCGGGCAAATACGTGCATATCCACATGGATGGTGCGCTCAAGCCGCTGTTAAACCATATGCAGGACTGCGCCTGGGATGGGATCGAAGCGGCGACACCTGTGCCACAGGGAGATGTCACGCTGGAAGCAATCAAAAGCGCGATGGGCGACCGTGTGCTGCTGGATGGCATTCCGGCGCTCTATTTCCTGCCGCGTCTGTATCCAGCCGAGGACTTGATGACCTGTGCGCAGCGCGTGGTTGATCTGTTTTATCCGCACCTGATACTGGGGATTTCCGATGAAATCCCGCCAGATGGGGATATTGAACGGGTCCGTATGATTGGTGAATGGGCTGCCGGACTGTCTGTGTAGATGAGAAATTCTTTAATGGAGTCCGCTTCCCTGGGTGACCTTAACCGCGGATAAGTTGAGCATCAACATGATTCTGATAAACCCAGCCTAGAATAGATTCATTGTAAGGTTTATCGAAAGGAATGCATGATGAAGCTCAATAAAGAGGCTGTCCAACATGCAAAGTCCCTTATTCACGATGGGAAAGTTGTCAAGGACAGCGATTGGAGCAAGCAGCAGCCCTCTGCGGATGAGGAAAACAAGTTCCTCAAAAACCATGATTGGGATGCCTACGGTGAATGGTATCTAGGAATTGATACCGACGAAAACAAGGAAACCAAGGGGCGGCACGGCTTCCCTTATGGGGACTTCAAGAAAGTTTACCGTGACGGTGTGATCGCCGCGAAACAGCGTGCTGCGCAAAACGACTACAGTGACATTGAAAAAGCAGCGGATGAGCTGCTGGAGATGATTGACAAGTAACGATGTGTATACCTGCCTGTCGCTCCCTGTGTGGCACTCACTCGGGGAAAATCTCTCGCACAGGGAGCACAAATCCCGGCAGCACCTCGCCCCCCTCAAGCGTATCTTCGATAGTGAGGATACGAGTCTCACCATCAGGTACATACACTTCGATCTGCTGCTTCTCTGGATCAACCAGCCAAACGAGGCGAGAACCCTGATCAAGATAGTATTGCGCTTTTTCACGCAGCCCTTCATGCCCCGTGTAGTAATTACTGGGTGATTTTACTTCAACCGCGAGGTCAGGCATAAGGGGAACCGCTCTATCCCCTTGCAAGGCCTGTAAGCGATCGTTCCCTATAAACGAAACATCCGGGCGACGGGTGTTATATTTATCCTGCGGAAGATAGTGATCTACCTCAAACATCGCTTTTCCAATTGGATTCTGTTTGAGATAAAGATAAATCTCGCCATGAATAACTGACGCAACTAAGCCATGATCGAGCTTTGGCGACATCTCTACGATTTCCCCATCAATCAATTCAAAGCGGCGATCCGCGTTTTCTGGTAAATCAAGAAAATGCCGAAATTCCTCAACCGTGAATAGTTTTCGCCGGACGACCATGCGCTTTCCTCATGTTTACTTCTTTTGATTATACTCGAACCTAGGCTTTGATCACCCACTTGCCTTCGGGCAGCTTTTCCCCGGCGCGGATATGGACGCTCAGGCGGTTTTCGGCTGGAGTCACCGGGCAAACCCAGTCCGGTCCATAGGCACAGTAAGGGTTGTAAGCCTGATTGAAGTCCACATAGAAGTGATTATCGCCCAGACGCTCGGGTTCGAGATAACGCCCGGCACCATAAGTTTCTGCCCCGGCTCCTGCATCCACAAAGGGGAGGAAAAAGCCGTAATCTGCTTCATAGATTGTGAGTCGCGCCGCTTGTCCATCCACGGTAAAGGTGAATTGCCCGTAGCGTTTAAAGTACTGGGTGGTGCCAGTCGTGGTCTGGATCGGCACTGTTTTCTGTTCCGCGAAAACTTCCACCTGCACCTGAAGTTCCAGATCCTCATTCAGCGGATAATAACTCAGGTGCTCGAACTGCTGTCGTTGTTCATGGGAGAGAGGCGATTGCGGGTGATTTTTGAAGAAATCGTTTTTCTGGAAGCGGGTGAGTTCAAGTTCGTTAGCGTCCATGATTATTCCTTAGGCCTGAAAGCCTGAAGATACGTCACCACATCCTGTGGTGTGTTCGAAAAATGCAAATACTGCTGGTAGTCAGGATGCACATACTCGTGATTGAGCATACGCTCCAACATTTCCTGCCAGAATGGGCCATAGCAGATTAACGGGCGATGCGGGATTTCACCGAGCCGCATCAACTCCCAGACACTGACCAGTTCGTGCAAGGTACCAATGCCACCAGGCATGGTCACGTAGCCATCGGCATATTTCACCAAATAGGCCAGCCGGTCACTGAAGAGCACGTGCTTAATCTCCTCATTCACCCACTGGTTAGCCTTGATGGTGCGCATCGACTCGATGGCCTCGGTCGTAATGCCGATCACGTGGCCGCCCGCAGCGGCTGCGCCCTGGCTGATGGCCTCCATAATACCGTTGTAGCCACCAGTCATCACCGCAAAACCCGCCTCCGCCAACGCCTGTCCAACCTCACGGGCCTGTGCATACTCCGGCTCCGCAGCGGTAATCCGCGAACTTCCGTACACAGCAACTGTTTTCACAGTGGTGTTCCTTCTACCTAATATAGAAACAAAAAAAGCCCACCTTCTTACATGGATGGGCTGGGAGCGGAGAGGGCGGGATTCGAACCCGCGGTAGCCGTAAGGCTACACCTGTTTTCGAGACAGGCCCAATCAACCACTCTGGCACCTCTCCCAGTGGCCTAGAATTGTACAGGAAACCTATCCCATGCGAAATACCAATTTTTCACTACGATTAAATAATTAGGGGTAAAACCTCGTCCTATGTTCGTGCGTACAGGATAGTATCGCATGGAGCATTACCATACCTTGGAGGGAGTGTTATGGAACTTGTGAACGCAGTGATCGCGGCACCTTTTGCCTGCTGTGGCTGGTTAATCGTCGGATTCATCGCCGGCGCATTGGCTCGGCGGCTGGTTGGTTCGCCAGATCGCTCATTTGTCAGCGACATTATTCTGGGCCTGATTGGTGCATTTGTCGGTGGTTTTGTGCTGAACCTGCTGGTTGGCTACACGAAGCCGGAAAGCGGCATTGGACTGTGGATTGCGAATATCGTGGTCGCGACGATTGGCGCGGCAATTCTAATCTTCATCGGCAACGCCCTGTCAGGTGGCGCACGCCGTCGCTAGGAAGTTATTTCTGACCTTCAGCCCGAAGTTTACGAAAGAAGGCGCGGATTTGTTCGGCGGCTTCTTCGGCCAGCAGACCGTGTACGACCTCAACACGGTGGTTGAG
>JAIOHN010000156.1 GCA_019912985.1 Anaerolineae bacterium
TGCTAAAGCCTATAACAACCGGGGCATTGCCCGTAGGCAGCAAGGCGATTTGGAAGGGGCGATAGCCGATTATGATCTGGCGATTGCCCTCAACCCGGAATATGCTAAAGCCCACAATAACCGAGGGAATGCTCGCAGGAGGCAGGGTGATTTGGCGGGCGCGATTGCCGATTATGACCGGGCGATTGCGCTGGACCCGCAATATGCTTTGGCCTACAACAACCGGGGCATTGCCCGTAGGCAGCAAGGCGATTTGGAAGGAGCGATTGCCGATTATGACCGGGCGATAGTCCTCAACCCGGAATATACAGAAGCCTACAACAACCGAGGGAATGTTCGCAGGCGGCAAGGTGATTTGGCGGGGGCAACTGAAGATTACAAGAGGGCCATCGAACTTCGTCCAGAATTTGCCAATGCCTATTGGGGCTTAGGAAATGTCTATTATGACCTCGGCGAGATTGAAAATTCTCTAGAAAACTACCAACGCTATATCGAGTTAGCCGGGGAGGACAATGCGCCGGATTGGATGATCGAGCGCATCAGCGAACTGCAAGCCCAACTCACGCCGACGCCTGAACCGTAGGTAACTCAGCGAACCAGGGAAAG
Source organism: Anaerolineae bacterium (assembly GCA_019912985.1). GTDB lineage: Bacteria > Chloroflexota > Anaerolineae > Aggregatilineales > Phototrophicaceae > JAIOHN01. The sequence goes on from JAIOHN010000156.1 coordinate 607, forward strand.
GGCGGCGTATATGCGCAGGGGAACATCATATTCCCATGAGTAGCATGTGCAAGGTCATTTAGCCATAATAGCCCTATCTACAAGCGGAAGATGGGGAATGATATGGGTCAACGACGTATCGTTCAGTGGATCGTTTTCTTTGTGCTGGTGTTGCTGAGTATCGGTACAGTACACGCGCAAACGCCCACCGAAATCACGATTTTTCGGGATGAGGATAGTTTCACGCTCTATGTGAGTGGCGAAGGTAGTGTTTCGCTGCAAGGCTTGACGCTGGCGGTGGATGACCCGGCAGTGACGCGCGTCCTGCAAGATTACTATCCCGTTTTTCGTGAGATTGCCTCACGCTTTGACCGTCTATCTCTACCGCTGTGCCTGAATCTGCTGCGCAGTAACAGCGATACGCCACTGGCAATCGACTGCCAGAATATCCCGCGTGAACAGCTCTACATCCAGCTTCTGGCAGATGCGGATGTATTCTGGTTTGATACCCAGGCCAATATTCCACTGACGGTGCAGGTCGGTAGTGGCGCAGAGATGCAATTCTGTCCGCCCGGCCCCCGCTGCCAGATTGATTTCACCCCTTCCTCCAATATCAGCACCAGCAGTAAACCCGCCAGTGCCGCCAACCTGGACCAGCGCGAGATTCTGATGCTGCTGGCGCAGTTTGAGCAGATCAGTGGCAACCCGATTGAACCGCACCGCGAATGGGAGTTGGTGCTGAGTGATGCTATCCGCGAACTGGACGATCAAATCAATGCACGGGTGTTATTCGTGCCGCAGATTGTACGCACGCAGGATGAGGCACGCGTGTTAAGCGATCTGTATGACGCGACACTGGTCATCTGGGGAAATGTGCGCGGGGCAGCACTGGAGAGCAATTACACCATCACCCCCCGATGGAGCAGAGTTTCCGCGCTTCCGGGACAAACAGAGGTCAACGGCACGATTGACGAACTGCGCCTGTTTGTATCGCCCGGTGGCGATACGCAGTATGTGTTGAACTTTGTGCTGGGTCAACTTTTATATTTCGACGACCAAAAGGCGGAAGCACTACATTATTTTGAGAATGCGATTGCACTCGCTCCAACAGCGGTTGAGCGTCAACGTGAGATGGGGTTAGATGCAGTCTATTTTTATAAAGGGTATGTACATCAAGTCATTGAAACGGATTTAAACGGAGCCGAACTTGCCTATTCCCATCTATTAGAAATCGATCCAAACAGCATACTAGCCGAAGAAGCCTACAACAACCGGGGGGTTGTCCGTTATGATCAGGGCGATTTGACCGGCGCGCTTGCTGACTATGATCGGGCGATTGCCCTCAACCCGGAATATGCTGACGCCTACTACAACCGGGGAATTGCCCGTTATGATC
>JAIOHN010000157.1 GCA_019912985.1 Anaerolineae bacterium
TCTCACGCATGCGTTCATGATAGACGTCAATGTATTCCGCGATCTCCTGACGCTGCCGCCGCAGTTCTTCTTCCTTGGATCGTGAAAGCACTGAAGCGCGCTGGTTGGAAACAGCAGCCTGTACTTCGTCCGGCTGATGTACTTTGGAAAACAACTTTCCCTTGTCATCGCCCACCAGCGAAATACGAACGTCTCCGCGATCCAGCAGGGTATTAAAGAACCCGTGCTTATCCGAAATGACACTATCCACCTGGCTGAGCAGCATTTTATCGCTGATATTTTGCAAAAACAGCGGGCGTTTATGAATCAAGGTGATGGTATTCGCGCCCAGGATCATCATATCATTGCGCCAGTCCCAATCCGCCCAGTACAGCCAGATCCCGCCCAGGAGCATCACAAACAGGCCGAAGATCGTTTCGACTGTTCCGAGCGCTCCCAATGGGATAGAGAACACACCGAGCGCCGTCAGCAAAACACCGCCGAGAAACGCCAACACGGGTAGAAAGATATGCCCCAGCCAGACGGACAGATGCCGCCGGATAATCAAATCACCCTGCGCATTGATAAAACGCGTACTCAGCAGATGGCGCTGAGTGTTTGTGTTTGTGGCCGAAACCGGCGTATTTTTGGCTTTCTCCTGCTCGACCACCTGATCCGGCGTCAGGAAACGGTCAATCTCGGTACGAATGGCATCCCGATGACGCTGTTTGGCCGCATGATGGTACAGGTCTTTGTCGGTCAGCAAAATCCGCTGGATACGATCCGGCTTCGGAATATAATCCAGCGTCAGATTGCCCGATGTCCCGGCGGTCTTAATCTCTACAGTCCCATAGCCCAGGTAGCGCGCCATCAAATCACCCGGCGGAATGCGGGTATTCACCTCATGCACGCTGATCAACGGTACTTCGCTGATGTTGGATTCGAATTTCCACAGGATATTCTCGACCTTCAGCACACGCTGGTCAGTGATAATCACCGCATCATCACGCCACTCAGTATAGGTATAGATAAACCACGCGACCGGGATTAACACCCCCAGCCCCATAATCACCAGCGAAATCAAATTGCCACTGAGCATGTAGCCCACGAAGATGATGATGAGCCCCAATAAGATCGGCAGCAGGCTGTTGCGGATGATCGACCACGGATGCCGAAGCTGGATCAACACCACCTTTTCGCCGGGGCGCTGTCCTTTGAACAACGGCTTCGTCGCTTCTGGGAAGGCCGCGTATTTCGATTCAAGGTTGACTTTGAGTTGTGGATGCTCTGCCAGCACCTGCAGGAAGCGGTCACGCCCGATAAACAACAGCACAACCCGCTCAATCACCCACAGCGAGCGCGACTCCACAACCGGGTTGAATAATGCCGCCTCGCCCAGATACTGGTAGGGGACGACTTCGCCCACTTTCTGCTCGCCGCCGTTCGCGCCGGTCTGCATCAGGAAGGCGCGCCCCTGAACGATCAGGTACATCCCCGGCAGGGTTTGACCCTCGCGGAAAATACGTGCGTTAGGTGCCACCTGAAAAACTTCTACCGCTTCGGCGACTTGCTCAAGTTGTTCCGGGGGCAGTTTTTGGAAGATTGGCAGGTTTTTGATATGCGCCAGGACAAACTGATCAGCCATAGCCACTCAATCACTTTACGGTGTTTTTTCCATTTTACCGCATTTTAGGGGCTTATGTTCTCTACTGGCAGGAGTTGGGTGACGATATTGACATAGCGACTGAGGAAGTGGATTAAAGATTTGCGATCTTCCGGGCTGACCAGTTCCAGCAGCACCCGTAGTTGGCTGAGCAGCGAATCCTGAATATCAATGAAACGCTGCTGGCCCTCTGGCGTCAGCACCACCGTGACCGAGCGCATATCCTGGGCATTGCGTTCGCGCTGGACCAGGCCCATCGCTTCTAAGCGCTTGACCAGTCCAGTCATCGTGGCATTGGTGAGATGATGCTGCCGGGCAATGAATCCGATAGCGCACTGCCCGTCGTTTTCCATCAGGGTTTTCAGGACATAAAACTGGGGTGGCGTGAGGTCATGCGCCGCCATGTGCGCTGCCAATCGCTTTTCACCATCCGAAACCACGCGAAACAGCAAGCTCCAGAAGGTTGCGATATCTTGTTCAAATTCAGAGGCCAAAATACGTACACCCTTTGAGAATACCCTTTAGAGTGTAACTTGAACCTGAGATTTATAACAGATCAAACGAAGCAATGATTTCCTGGGTGCGCGGCCACACCCGCTCGTCAGGCACCAGCCACTTATCGCAGATATAGCCTTCGTGGTTGATCAGAACCAATCCGGCGTGCTGAGTCATGTTATAGCGGAGATGGACAGACCGGTCTTCATCCGCCAGCAGCGGAAACCCAAGCGGCGTCGCGGTGCTAAGATGGTACCCATACAGCACATAAGGCTTATCACAAATCAACAGGCCAATGTTCACACCGTACCGGTTAAAGTTCCCTACATGGCGTTGAAACCATAGAATCCGGCGCACGCTTGCAGGCTGCCAGATGTCACCGGTAAACCCTAATAGCAACCCATCAGTTCCCATTAGTTCGGAGAGACTGTTCTGGACGCTCTCATGATTATAGAGTTTGAAGTCCGGGGCGACCGTGTTTAAACGTGGCCCCAATTCCATGGTCTTAACCATAATCCCTCAGCCTTAAACCATTAACAATACCTATTATACCAACGGAGTATCGTTTTTTTCTTAATTCACGAAATAATTCACAAGAATCTAAGATTTGCTTAAATCAGAGGCGTTGAATCAGGGTGGCAGCATGATCCGTACAGGTGATCAGCACCGCGCCTAACACTACGGGGCCAGTCGCTAAAGTCAGGGGAAATCCACGGGCGGGCAGTCTATGCTGTACATTGTGGACGAACATTTCTGGCGCGTAACCCTGGATGCCTTCACTGGGGCCGGTCATGCCGACATCCGTCACATAAGCCGTTCCACCGGGCAGCACAGCCTCATCCATCGTGCCAACATGGGTGTGAGTGCCAACAATGGCGGCGACACGGCCAGCGAAGGTGTAGGCAAAAGCCAGCTTCTCTGTCACCGAGTCGCCATGAAAATCAACCAACACCAGATCAACCTGATCGTGCCAGAGCGCAAGCTGCTGCTCCAGGGCCGCCGCCGGGTTGTCCGCGTCCGGAAGTGCGGTGCGGCTGGTCAGGTTGATCACCCCCAGCCGCACCTGATGTTTGCAGAGAATGGTCGCGCCCCGCCCTGGCAGAGCCAGGCCATAATTGAGCGGACGCAGTACCCGTGGATCGGCATGAACCATATCACTATCCGGGCTGTCCCAGGAGTGATTGCCCCCGGTAACCAGATCAATCGGCAGCGCGAACAACCGTGCCAGTGACTCTTTGGTCATCCCACAATCGCCAAAGCCGCTACCGCCTGTAGTGATGTCCAGGTTTTCCGCATTGGCGATCACAAAATGCGGTTGATGTTGTTCCACCAGGCCCGGCAGATGCGTTTCCAGATAAGCCAGGCCTGATTCGCCTACAATATCCCCGATGAATAAGAGTCGCGTCATGCTTCGATGCTCCATACAGGGGCATAGGGTACTGCGCCAGACGTTTAGTTTTCGCCGAGCACGTCCCACACTTCGAGTTTGCCCTTTACACGGCGGATGACTTCATTGGTAAATTCGCTGGTGCTGGCCTGACCGCCCAGGTCAGGGGTGCGGATGCCATCATAAACGGTTTCCAGCGCTGCTTCATAAATCGCGCGGCTGGCATTGGAAGCAGTCTCGGTGCGCACATAACGCAGCACTGCTCCAGCAGCCAGGATCATCGCCATTGGGTTGGCGATATTCTTCCCCTGGAGACTCGGTGCGGTCCCATGCGGCGCTTCTGTCAAAGCGACCTTTACATCAAAATCTTCGTTCAGGCTGAAGATAATCGACTCGGCCCCGGCGATCGTGCCGAACATCTTGATCACCAGATCGCTTAGAATATCACCGTCACGGTTTAATGCCGGGATTACCAATGCCTCGCCGCTGGTTTCCAGCAGCAGGGCCAGCGTCGCATCAATCAACTGCGGGTTATAAGCGACATTCGGATGGCGCTCATGTGCAGCATCCAGCTCTTCTTTGAACATCCCTTCGTAAATCGGACTGACCGTGAATTTTGGTCCGCCAAACACAATTGCGCCATTGCGCTTGGCATAGCGGAAGGTGAATTCCGCCACAGCGCGGCAGGTGCGGCGCGAAAGGCGCTGGGTACTGTAGGCCATTTCGTCCAGACCTTCGCCTTCGCGCCATTCTTTGGCGTTGTAAGCACCATCCACCGCCATCCGCACCACCGAGATCGGCGCGTGAACACCGGCCATCGGCCTGACCGAAGGAATGCGTCGTCCGGTCCGCAGGATAACCTGCCCGTCAATCAACTCGCGCAGCAGCGCGTTAGGGCTGCCCACATCATCCGGGTCGCCTGGGGTAATCGTCGCCGCTTTGATGCCCAGGCCTGTCTCCTTGATGCGTCCGGCAGCTTCGTGGACCACCTCATTTTTGGTTTTGCGGCGGTTTTCCAGTGAAAGGTCAAATGTCTCAAAATTCAGCGGACAACGGATGACTTCCGGATCAAGGACGCGCAGCGCCTCATCCAGTAGTTCCTGCCCGGTTTGATCGCCCTGAAGGACGACAATCGTTGGCTTACTCACGGTCAGATTCCTTTGGTTCGATTGCTTAATTCAGATTGCCTGCTTCGGTTTCAAAACTGTTTTCCTATTCTAAGATAGGATTGGCAGGTTTTAAAATATCAATTATAGTTACGGTAATTTAACGAGGCTTGTATGATTCGTAAGCCATCAGGAGATAGGTCCGTGAAGAAATTTATTCCGGCGGCCATTATTGTCCTCATTCTTTTAATGAGCCTGCCGCTTGTGGCACAGGATACCACCACAACGACCACTACGACAACCGCGACTCAGGAAACATCGAATGTGACGATCCTCTATGTCGCTTGTCAGGCGCAGGGTGTCATCACCTTATCGGGTCTCGCTGAGACAGGTTATGATGTCTATTTTCAGTTCTTCTCCAGCGCCAGTGGTGGCGGCCAGGCACTCACATCACTGCGGCG
>JAIOHN010000158.1 GCA_019912985.1 Anaerolineae bacterium
CCCCCAACCCCTCCCCAAAGCATTTGGGAGGGGAGCAAGGGTCATGTTTAGGTCATTCCCCTTCCTCATTGCGATGGGGACAAGTTTTTCCTTAATCCTCGTCCGAACTCCACTGCCAACGCCGCCCCCCCCACTCATTCAATTCCGAGCGCCGCAGGGCAATCAAATCCCGCACCGTCAATTCACCCGACACATTGGCCCGCACGCGCTGGACGTAATTGGCATCAATGCCCATCGCCCACATCTGCACATATTCATCCAGCGAGGCGTCCTTGATTCCAACCCCCGCCAGATCATCAATATAGCGGGCTTTGAAGTCGTGAATCGCCACCTTAACTAGATCATCGGTAGTCACATCATTGAAGCCATATTCACGCAACTGCTGCAAATGCCCCATCCTGACGTTATGAATCCGCATCTGCACCAAATCTTCGGCGCTCAATTCGCCAATACCTGCTTGTCGCCATTGCTGGACGTATTCTGCCCCGACGCCATGTATCCGAAATTGCACCAAATCATCCATGTCGAGTTCGGTATAACCCAATTCGCGCATCCGTTTGATAAATTTGGGGCTGACATCGTGAATCCCAAACTGAATCAGGTCGTCCACGCTCAAATCGTTGATGCCCAGTTCGCGCAGTTCCTTAATCAAACGGGGGCTGACATCATGGATGGCGAATTGCACAATATCGTCCAGCGACAGGTCGGTCATGCCCAATTCACGCAATTCCTTGACCAAGCGCGGACTGACATCATGGATACCCAACTGCACAATGTCGTCGGGGTCAAGATCGGTGAACCCCAATGCGCGGAACTCGGCTATCAATTTGGGGCTGATGTCGTGAATCCCAAACTGGATAATCTCGTCCACCGTCAGGTTGGTGAACCCCAATTGGCGTAGTTCTTGGACATAACGTGGACTGACATCGTGGATGCTCAACTGCACAAGGTCATCAATCGTCAAATCCTTGATGCCCAGTTCCATCATCTCAACATACAGCCGCGGACGCACTTCATGAATCGCCATCTGTACCAGTTCGTCGGGGTCGAGGTCGTTAAATCCCAGTTCCGTCCACTGTTTGAGATACGTCGGCGTCACATCATGAATGGCAAATTGGATGAGTTGGTCAATGTCGAGATTTTTCATCCCCGCCTCCCGAATCTGCCGCACAAATTTGGGGTCAATTCCATGCACCTGCATTTTTTGCAGTTCCCGTGCCGTCACGCCATCAATCCCCAGCAATCTGAGTTCCTCCACCAATTCTTCCACATAATTCGGCGGGAATTCATCACGCTTGTTTTTGGTCTTGATTTTGGATTTGGGTGGCTGAAAATTCCCCATTGGTGGCATCGGCGGCATTGGGGGTATCGGTGGGACTGGCGGCACACCGGGCATGGGCGGGACGGGTGGCACCGGGGGAACAGGAAACCCTCCAAATGGAAATGGGCCACGCCGATGTTCGTGTTCGTGATGATGCCCATGTTGATGCTCATGGCGACGTTCACGGCGGCGTTCCCGACGACGTTCGCGGCGGCCCATACCATCGTCCTCATCCTCGTCATCCTCATCAATCAAATCGCTTAACGGGGATTCGTCTCCCCCCGCACTGCCCTTTTTGCGTTCCAGATAGCTGAGGGCTTTGGTCAATTCCAAAAGGCGCTCGGCTTCTTCGGCGG
>JAIOHN010000159.1 GCA_019912985.1 Anaerolineae bacterium
ATACCGTACAAGCCGCTCATGATGAGCGCGACCAGCTCATTATAGTGACTGCGTGCCAGGATAAACCCAAAAGCGACACTGAGCACCAGCACCGGCAGCACCGTCTGCATCGCCAGCGGCCAGCCAGCGGCACTCAGCGCCAGTACCGGCATCAACAGCATCACCATGAGCACGATCAGTGTCACCGCGTCGCCCGGCGCAAACAGGCCACGCGCGCCGCGCCATACACGCTGCATCCAGCGCTCAAAAGCGGATGAAATTCTACGAGTTCCTACTGCCATACCATTTAATCTCGATTCCAACAAAATGAGGGATAGGCTCGCTATCCCCCACGTTCATTTTAGTAATCAACGCACCAGTTGACAACCGACGGCTTGCTGACGGGTGTTAATAAGCCTTCACATGAAGCGTGGCGACCGGCAGCAGGCCATCCGCTGTGACACCGGGCGCGGTGAGCCGTGTCTCATCCTCATCGCTAACGGCAATCATGACCGTATATTCGCCAGAGCGCATCGAGGAGCGCAAAGAAATGGACTGCTCCACCAGATAATATTTGCCAGGCTGCCATTGCTCAACGGGGATATTCGCAGCGGTCGTTAATGCAAAGCGTGACGCCGCGATCGAGCGATCATTGGCGTTCATGACCTGGATACGTGCATCATACAGACCATCAAGCGGCGTATCAACCGTCCACCATGTACGAAAGTAAAGGGTTTCACCTTCATGGCCCACCAGCGGAAATGTAACCGGCTGACCATCCACATCGACAAAATCAATCCCATGAAAACGCAGGCCGTTCTCAAAGGCCGTACCAGTAAGATCAGGCGGCGCTTCGTATAAGGCGAACACACAGCGTGCTGGCCCTACCTGTTCGCGCAGCAGGCGACCGTTCTGGACGCTTTCCAGCAGCGCGGGATCTTCACGACCGGCTTGCAACACATACAACACTCGACGGTAATCCTCCGCCCGTGATGTAAACTCGATGCCCTGCGGAAAGAACACGCGCGTGTAATAATCCCATTCCTCCGCACCACCACAAGCATTGGAGGGGTCCAGCACGAACCCATCGCCCCAACGTACCCGTGGCTGCATCCAGGTAAAATTATCGCCAAGTGGTGAAATGGTGTCTCCCCAGATGCTGTAGCGTTCCATTGGCAGTGGATAAAACAAGGCCACCGCCAGCACCAGTCCGCTGCCAAGCTGGACCCAACTCCCCATCAGCGCCAGTCCCCAGCCGAGCCACAGTGCAATGCCGACCATCACCCACCAGGCATAGCGCGCTGAGAAAAAGCCAAGCCAGGGATTCGCCACATACATCAGCACCGGCATCGCAAACACCCATAACCCCAGTACTAGCGTATAACGTGACCGGCTCCGCAAAATAATGACCGCACTGGCTACGATCAACAGCAACACCCACAGCCAGAAAAGCGGCCCAAACCAGTTCCAGAACAGGTTGTAGAGCGCCTCACCCAATGGCCCCGGTGTCAATGTCTGCGTTGCGTCGATGCGCTGGACTGCGGTCTCGCGGATACTTAAAATCTCCGGCGCGATCAGCACCAATGTCAGGACACCTGGCAGCCACCAGCGCCAGATCGCCCGACCATAAATCAACCACGTGAACAGACCGAGCATAAATATAGCGATCAAGCTGGTATAGGACACGTAAAACATAGCCGCCAGCAGCATAGCCAGTGCGATCCCTTGCCACCAGCGACTGTCACGGAAATAAATCAGCGTCAGCCAGAGCGCGGCAGGCATCAGGCCCATGAGCATGGCGTAGCCGCGCACCTCAATACTCAGCAGAATACCGTAGCCGAGTCCAGCGTAAGCCAGTGCGGCCAGTAAGCCCGCACGGTGATTTTGCAGCAGACGCATCACCCGGTAGATGAACGCCACACCGATCAAAAACACAAGGATGGAAAGCAAGCGTAAAGCAACGGGATGCAGACCGGCGACACGCCACCAGCCGCCCACAATCACATAGTAGAGCGGCGGCCAATCATACGGTGTCCAGTTCAGAATCTGCTGGAACGAGCCAAAGGTCTGCCAGACGGACCAGATTTCATCGGGATTCATCCGCAGCTCGTGCAAGCGCAGCAAGCGGCTGATTGCGATCAGCAGTACCAGCAGCCCGGCAGCGAGGATGTTTTGTTTACGCGTGGAAATCAAAGGTGTTGGACCTGAAACGTGTTTGCCTCAATCAACGCGACGCGCCACATAAATCAGTTCATAAGCCAGCAGCCCCGGCAAAATCAGCGGCACCGGCTGGATTCTTAAGCGGCGCTGCGCCTTGCCCAGGAGATTTTGCAAGCCGCTCCCGGCGATGTGAATTTTCTCGACCCGGTAGCCCTGGGACTCGATCAGTGCGCGCCCGGTGCGATAAGTGTACAACGTCACGTGCGTACGATCCATAATCCCGTAATCTTCATAATCGAAATGCCCTTGCAGCAGCCGCAGCCGGATTTTCCAGTGGGCTATGTTGGGCAGCGAAACCACCACCAATCCCCCCGGTCGCAGCAGTTGGCGCGCTTCTTGCAGGATGCGCTGCGGATATTTCAGATGTTCCAGCACTGCCGCCGCCAGCAGCACATCATATGGTGCGCTGGCCTGAGCCGGACTCAAAGCATCCGATGTATCGAGATCCACCGTATGGACCTCGCTGCAGCGGGTCGCCGCAATGGCGGAGGCCACTGGGTCATATTCCAAACCGGTGACACGACAGCCAAGTACCTGCTCCATATAGCCAGATAGATAACCCGAGGCGCAGCCCAGTTCCAGCACGTGACTACCTTCGGGAATCAACCGCATCAGAATGCTGTGTGCATCATCCGGGTGCGTTTGATCGCGATTGTAGATGCTCTCCATGTGATATTTTGGTGTAAGTGCGGTCATTTCTTTAAGCCAATGCTCATTTCCCCCAGAAAAATTATATCCCTTGAACTAGGCGATTGCTATTCTTTATAATGACCTTTCCAGGTCGACCGGGTGATCGCGGTCCCTGCTTGCAGGGACGGAGGAAAGTCCGCACTCCACAGGGTACGGTGCTGGCTAACGGCCAGGCGGGGAGACCCGACGGCAAGTGCCACAGAGAACGAATTGCCCCGTGCTTGCGCACGGGGTGAGGGTGAAAAGGTGGTGTAAGAGACCACCGGCGCGGGCAGCAATGTCCACGGCCAGGCAAACCCCACCGGGAGCAAGGCCAAGCAGGCGCATTGGGGCGACCCGTCCCGCAAAAAGCGTCGGGTAGGCTGCTTGACTCCGGCAGGTAACTGCCGGGGCAGATAGATGATCGCCACCCCACTTGGGGTACAGAATGCGGCTTATAGGTTGACCTGGATCTACACACTCATTCACGAAGACTTACATACGCGCTACAAATCCTGCTGTTGCGGCAGCATCACCAGATCGCGGATGGTGACATGAGGAGGCCGCGACAGCATGAAGACCACGGCGTCAGCCACATCCTCCGAGCGCAGATAGGCATGATCGTTCACCGCCAGCCGCTCAATCTCCGCCGGGTCGGTAATGCCCCACAGCTCATTGGCGACCGCGCCTGGCGCAATCGACCCCACCCGAATCCCTGCCGAAGCGACCTGACGGCGCAGGGTATGCACGAATCCCTGAATCGCGTGCTTGGAAGCGCTGTAGATTGGCTCCCAGTGGATGTCAATAAAGCCGGAAATCGAGCTGGTGATGAGAATATCGCCAGATTTTTGAGCGGTCATGTGTGGCAGCACAGCGTGGGTACAGCGCAGCACCCCATCCACATTCACGTTCATGAGGTTGGCCCAATCATCGGGATCGCCATCCGCTACCTGCCCCGGAATGTAAATGCCTGCATTCGCAAACAGCACATCAATCCGGCCAAAGCGTTCTATGGTTTGACCAACCATCCGTGTGATGTCTGCCGCCTGCGTGACATCGGTTGGGATGACCAATGTCTCGGTGTTCAGGCTGGCCGCCAGTACGTCCAGTTTTTCAGTTGACCGCGCCGCCAGCGTCAGTGGACAACCATATTCTGCCAGCGCACGGGCAGTCGCCGCACCGATGCCGGAACTCGCCCCTGTTATGATGACCACTTTTCCCGAAAGATTATTTTGCATGATAAAACCTGTCAGCCAGAATGAATAAAGTTATGCGTCAAGCTTATCGCTTTCCGTGGGGTAAAGGCAATAATTTCAGCAAGAAGGCGAGGTCATCAGGGTGATGATCTCGCCTTTTGATCGTAACAGATGAGGTTTATCCAAATCGCCGTTATTGTAATTCGTCCAGATGTGCCTGAGCACGTGCCACGACATCGGTTTCGCGCGGGAAGAAGTCGATCACTTCCCCATAAATATCTTCAGCCGTGCGCGTGTCGCCATCCTCTTCATAAAGCTCGCCCAGGCGCAGATAAATGCGCCCCATATAAGCGTTCTCGCGGCCTGTGTTCTTCTGGACAAAACGCTCGGCATCATCAATCGTCAGGCGTTGGTTGATAATCTCATCAATACGCACTTTAGCACGCTCTACTTCGCCAGGAACGGGGAACGAATATTTTCCGCGCCAGATGTTCACCACCTGCGAATAACCGCCATAGAACACATTTTTTTGCTGTGTGTCGTCGTATGTCTCGTATCCACTCAAAGCATCCAGATACTCGCCTTCCTTGAATGACGCTTCCGCATCGGCAAAAAACGTTCTGGTCAGATTGTAGGCGCTAAACCACGCCAGGGCGTAGGTCGCGGCGACAAAGAGCGCAATACCCAGAATAATACGCAGCGGAAAGCGCCCCTTCACAGGCGCTGAAGCGATAGGCGCAGAGCTTACATTTGCGACAGACATCGTCTATTTCTCCAACGTGACGTTTGCGAACGCCTTGACGAACTGTTCTTGCATAAAGAAGTAGACCACCACCAGCGGCAGCGTAATCAACGTCGTCGCTGCCCAAATCTCCTCCGCATTTTCACCGGGTACGGCACCTCGGAACTGCTGCAAACCCAATTGAACCGTCCAGTTTTCCGGTTGATTGAGGTAAAGCAGCGGCCCAAAAAAGTCATTCCAACTGGCGATAAAGTTCAGGATAGCGACCGTCGCCAGCACAGGTCGTGACAGCGGCAGGATAATCCGCAGGAAAATCTGCCATTCTGTTGCGCCATCAATGCGTGCCGATTCGATAATTTCGTTGGGGATCGTCACCATAAACTGGCGGATCAGGAAAATATTGTAGACCGTGACAGCGGACGGCACGATGAGCGCCTCGAAACGCCCTACCCAACCGATACTATAGATCAGCACATAGGTCGGAATCAGGAACAACACGCCAGGGATCATCATCGTCACCAGCATATAGGCAAACAGGCGATTGCGGCCTGGAAAGGATATTTTGGCGAAAGCGTAAGCCGCCAGTGCGCTCAGTGACGTGTTTACGAAGGTAATCGAAAGCGCCAGGACCAGCGAATTGCGGAACAGGCGCAGGATATTTAAGCGATTAAAGACTCCCTCGTAGCCGCTGAAGGTAATGACCGAAGGCAACGCAGTTGGGCTGTGGAGAATTTCACGCCCCGGCTTCACCGAGTTCATGACCATATAAAT
>JAIOHN010000160.1 GCA_019912985.1 Anaerolineae bacterium
CCGATTAGTGGCAACAAGTGGAATATACCTCACACATCTCGATGGATAAGAAATATCTTGATAAAATTCCCAGGGGTTATGTATGATTCCCTATATGCATCAGCTAAATTAGGCATCACATTGGAAAGTTTTTCGCAGGAAAGAGTAATGAATCTTTTTTCAGACTCGTTATACATGGGACCTTTCTCGAGTCAAAGTCATCCACATTGGTGGAATGACCCTTTCATACGAAAAGCGATGCAGTTAACTCTGGCCCACGATCTTCGGGGCCCAATTCATAAGACTTTTCGTGATGCCATTTACAAAGAATATGATATCGAACTCGAACCTTCGAGATGTATCTACGACAATTCTACTTATGCGAACTACGTTTGTTACATATACCGAGAACCTGTTCAGGCCAGCAATTCTCTTCCCTACTACCCTGACAATCGTCCAAGTGGTATGGAACCTGCACGTGTTTCCTTCAGAGCAATCAGAGAGTCGAATAAATTTGATGAGTTATTGGTCGCAGATTCAGATTTGCCAACGGTTGAACGGCTGTGGGATGAAGCATGAATGCTGATTGGGTCAAGAACACACTTCGAACAGTTCAACGAGTTTATAAGCCTATCTTGGATGTCACATCAACCAATGTCATTGATCAAGCCATCGGGCAATTGGAAGAGAGTCATGAGAGCTTTATTGCTGAAAAATCAGCAAGCTGGGGCTACATGATATTTCATGACTTTCCACTCAGATTCAAACCATCTCCGGAAACAGGTTATGAGCCTGTAGTTGACATCTACTGTGATATTCAGTGGACAGAACGCCAAGGCATTCCAGCTAAGCAGGATATCAAGGTTAGAGCCTGGTGTACCCCAGACAAGTTGGGCTATCGAGAGGATTTCGATAGTCTCGAGATTTGTGACAAACTAACCTCGTCCCATAGTCACCCAGGCCGTGTTATTTCTCGCTTCCATTTTGACCGTGTAAATAATGAACAAGGGCGAAGTAACCAATATCATCCACGTTATCATATTCAAGTTGGCGGAAATGCTCCAGAGTATGAGTTGTCATGGTTTCCAAAAGGATTTGATTTGCCAAGAATTTCCTATCATCCAATGGAATTGTTCTTGACTTGTCAATTCGTAGCCGCGAATTTTTTCACGGAAGAATATGCATCGATTCGGGAGAAAGGGGAGTGGAAAACTTATCTTTGGCAGGTGCAGAAAACGATGCTAGCCGGCTACTATGAAAAGTGCTTGAGTATCATCAATTCAAAAGATGTATCTTTACTTGATGGTCTAGAAGAATCACTCTTTGACGAGCCTTAAATCTCACTACATTTCCAAAAGCAGATATGCCTCCAAAAAACTTGCTATTTCGCTGTTAAACGCCTATAGTTGCCTATAGATGATAGAACAGATTTGCAGATTATGAAATCCTACACCACAAAACAAGTTGCAGAAATGGCAGGAGTCCACCGAGACACGCTGCTGAGATGGCTAAGAGAAAAGCGAGTTCCCGAACCGGAGCGTGATCGAAATGGCTGGCGACGTTTCACTGACAAAGAGGTTGAAGTGGTGGTGAATTACGCTCAGGTGCTCTCAAACGGTAAAGGCCATAGTTCGGGGTCGATTGCTGAACAAGAACCATATATCGACAGCATTGTGCGTTTACAAAAGCTAGACTGGGATTTCGCCGATGCAAAAACAGGTTTTCTCACTCACGCAATTCATCCGTATCCGGCAAAATTCATCCCTCAAATACCAAATGCTTTGATTCAGGAGTTGTCATCTGTCGGTGACACTATCCTAGATCCGTTCTGTGGTAGTGGGACCACATTAGTCGAAGCATTAAGGTTGGATCGTCATGCTATTGGCGTAGACGCGAATCCACTTGCTTGTCTGATAAGCCAGGCAAAGACCACACGAATGACTGAAGATGATGCTCGCATTCTCTTCGAACTTGCGGAGGAGCTTTCGAGAATGGGTCACGGCAGGGCAAACGATATGCCGTTGCTTTTCCCCGAATTGAGTTCTATGCCAGATGCGCCTCGCCCAACTTTTAAGGGCGTACATGACTGGTTTGATGAACAGGTTATCGATGAGCTGGCGCATATTAAGTCCAAATGTCTAAAGTTAGAAACTGAGCATTTGCGAAGACTATCGCTCGTTGCAATGTCTGCCATCATTGTTACTGTATCACGCCAAGACTCTGACACGCGATATGTGCGAAGAAAAAAAAACATTTCACTTGGCGATACTCTTCAACAATTCAGTCGCTCGCTTAGAAACATCGCGCAGAAATCCCTGGAATTTAGTGATGAGCTTCAACCATACGTTACAGCCAACGTCCATAACGCTAATATCTTAACTTGCCCTGACATAGGAGAAGTCGATCTAGTAGTTTGTTCGCCTCCATACCCTAACGCTTATAGCTATCACCTTTACCACCGGACTAGAATGCTCTGGCTGGATATGGATCAACCTCAATTCAAGAAAGAAGAAATAGGTAGCCACCGGAAGTACAGCCACAAAGGTGCCAATGCCGCGACTGTTGACACGTTTCGTGAAGAGATGAGAACGATTCTGGACTGGCTTCGTGAGCATTTACACCCGAACCGACATGCCTGCTTCGTGATTGGAGATTCAACGCTTAAAGGCGAGAAAATCAAGAATGATCGTCTTATTATCGAAGTTGCAGAGGATGTTGGTTTCAAGCTCGAAGCCAACATTCCCCGAAGACTACAATCAAGCAAAAAATCCTTTAATCCGACGATAGGCAATATCCGTCAAGAACATATAGTCATTTTAAGAAACAAAAGAACATGACC
>JAIOHN010000161.1 GCA_019912985.1 Anaerolineae bacterium
ATGATATGCTTCTCACGCAAGGCCCGCAGCACTGCCCCCAAAATCTCTGTGCTTAGAGCGGGGTCTGTACTGGCATTCTGCCAGTCGGCAAATATCTGCTGGTAGAGGCGAGCAATAAAGCGTTTGTGTGGGCTATCCCCAGCGGAGCTTTCGCGGATTTCGTACACAACTTGCCGAAAATTCTCGGTGGTGATGACTTCATCGTAACCCGGCACCACCACCGAATCCAGGGCTTCAAGAATGTACTCAAAACCCACAATGTCGATGCCGATTGCCCCGCCCACAGGTGCCTGGGGATTGTTGCCATTATTGTAGTACCAGATCGCGCGTTCAGCAGTTTCCCCAAAATCTACTGACCAGCTTCCATCCCAGGCAGCATAAATCGGCGCGTTATAGTGCAGCCACCAGTCAGGAATATCAATCTGATCGGCAAGGGTATTCGGCGGCGGATTCGGACTCGTCGCGGTGGTGGGGCTGTAATTGTAATCCGTGATCCGCCCATTACGCAGTGTCATCCAGCCGTAGGTGCCAATATAGCCACCAGATGGCCGCAGTTCATCGCTGTTTTGCGAGAGAATCAGGTAAGCCTGGGTCTGCGATAACCCAAGCGCAGTTGTGAGCAGTTCTGGCGATTGCAGCAGAATATCATTGGCTCGGGTCAGCTCATCGGCATACTGATTCAGATCATTAAAATACAGCACCAGATCAGGTGACAAATCTCCGAGCTCAAGATTATCAATCCGTTCCTGTGCAGAATCTAGCAGGTGACTGGCCGTAGCAAACTGAGTGCGGCCAATTCGCAACAGTTCAACGACCCTTTCTCCAGAGGAAAGCGGCGCTGTCGCATTAGGATCGTCTTCGCCGTAAAACATAAAGAACACCGTTGGTCTTAAGCCGTTCAGTACGGTATCCGCTGCCGCCGAGAGATCCCCTGCGGCATCCATTGCCTGGAAAGTTGCACTAAGGTTTTTATTAAAATCGGTCAATGGGCGCATAAACACCAATTGACCGCGCGCCGCATTTAAGCTGCCATTCAGATCACGCACACTCGCCTGTAGCCGGTCAAAATCATCCAGAGTCAGGTCAGCACCTGTGCGCCCATTTAAGATAAGCAGCACGCGCTGCAAGCTGGTAAGTGCCGACTGCACTTTGTTGGTTGCATCGGTCACCAGGACAAGACTGCCTACCACGACCACCACCACAGTAGCAACAACGACAATCAATACCGTGGTCCATTTTAAGCGCCGACGCAGCCTATGAAACCATCCACGTTTGCGTCGCCGACGTTCACGAACCTTGTGACGAGTGGTTTCGGTAGAATCCGGTAAGAGAGCCATCATCACTCGTTAGCGCCTGGGCGATATGCGGCTGATACCTGCATGGCCGTTGTCTTTGAGTTTGGCCTCATTCTTAATCTGAGCCTGGGGAATGTTTGAGTAATAATAGCCATAATTGTAGCCATATTCATAACGCTCGTCACGAGGATTGATGCGGTTGACCACAATCCCTTTGACAGTCGCATTGAGCTTACGGAACTGCTCCACAGCCTTGGTCGCGGCACCACCACGTGTCCGACCACAGTCCACTACCATCAACACCTCTGCCCCAATCGAAGCCGCCAGCACAGAGCTATCCGCCGCGACCAGA
The DNA here is from genome assembly GCA_019912985.1 of Anaerolineae bacterium. Lineage (GTDB taxonomy): Bacteria > Chloroflexota > Anaerolineae > Aggregatilineales > Phototrophicaceae > JAIOHN01. The sequence goes on from JAIOHN010000161.1 coordinate 1,648, forward strand.
CAGGGGGGCGTATCAATCAATACCACATCAATCTCAGACGCCATCCGAAAAGTTTGTACCCAGCGGCGAAGCAGCACCGACCCCAATAACTCCGTGGGATTAGGCGGAACAAACCCGCTGGTGATCACCCATAACTTGGGCAAGGTGGTGGTTTGCAAGCACTTGAGCAGGCTCACCGGCAGCTTTCGGCTTCCCGAATCGAAGTTACCATGATCCGGCGTGCCACCTGCAAGCAGGGTCGTCAAACCCACGCTGTTTTCCAGATTGAAGATTTCATGCAGCTTGGGACGGCGCAAATCGGCATCAATCAGCAGCACCTGCAATCCCGCGTTAGCCATCGTGACCGCCAGGTTAGCAGCTGTCACGCTTTTACCCTCTTCCGGGTTCGGGCTGGTGATGAGGTAAATACTGGTCAGTTCCCCCGTTTCACCAAACAGGAGATTGGTACGCAGTGTACGGTAGCCTTCCACGGCAGGAGCCCATGTCGGCTGCTCAACCAGAAGCCGGTCAGGATAAGTGTCATTTTTATTGCCAAAGCGAACAATCGCCCCCAAAACGGGCAGCCCGGTCACCTGGGTCGCTTCATCCGTGGTACGAATGGTTTCGTCCAGGTATTCGATCAACAGAGCGATTCCGGTGGCAACCACCGCGCCGATGATCGCGGCCAGGATGGTCGCTCCCAAAACGCTGATTCCACTTGGAATGGTTGGCACACGCGCCCGTTCCACAATATCCAGGGCATTTGTGCGTTGCTGCAACGCGATGATGGTATTGGAAAACTGTGCCACTGTGGCCGAAGCCTGATTGATCTGGTCAATTGTAGAATTGCGCTGGCTCGTCAGCCGGTTAATTTCTTCTTCTGTCTCAGCCTCGGAAAGCTGCGAATCAATCAACTCCAATTGCAAACGTCCATCGCGTAGCTGATTATTCAGCGCGTCAATCTGGTTGTTGGCAAATGAGATCTGTTCTTCCTGTTCCTGAGTGAGGTTTGTGGGGCTTTGCAGAATGAGCTGCTGTGCAATCTCGTTGGCAATATCGGCTGCCAGCACCGGATCGGTGTATAACACGCTGATGACGATGAGTGAAGTCCCGCTTAGGATGCGCGTTTCCACGATTTCTTGCAACTCATCAGCCGTCAGCGGCAGGTCGAGCGTATCCACCGTACCCTGAAGCACATCATAGGTTTTGACAAGCTGGGTATACGTCTGAGCCAATTCGATCCCAGTGCGAATTTCAGCCGTATCGGGATTGGGCGATTCGATAAAGCGACCTATGGCAATTGTCGTTTGCGCCTCATATACGGCGGGCCGACTGGTGGCAACGATAAAACTTATCCCGCCCGCCACGAAGGTAAGCAGTAAAATCAACCATAACCATCGCCGAAACAAACGGATATATTGAATTAATTCCATAGAATATGGTTACTCCAGATCATCACATCTACCCACTATACTCTAATTAAAGAATCCAGTTAAGCAACAGTATCTGTACAAAAGTATATCATTTTTGTTACTCTTACTTTATGATAGAACATACAAGCCGCACAAGTAAATTAGTGTCAGATGGTGAAACCATCAGGCGAGGAGGCTAGCTCGATGATCAAAAAGTACCTCGTTTTTCTCACAGTTTTTATCTTATTTGTGCTTGTTCCTTATACCAATGCCCAGTCCCCTGAAACTTGCCCGGTAGTCGCCCAAACGCTTTTGCAACAGGTCGGTGATCGCTGTGGCAACCTTGGGCAAAGCCAGCTTTGTTATGGTGCGTCTGAGTTAGACGCTGTGTTTACTGTCGACCGGCCCAACTTTACTGAACCCGGAGCGCGTACTGCTCTGCGTGAATTGGTCAGCCTGCAAGGTTCGCCATTTGATGCAGAAGCGGAAGCCTGGGGAATCGGTGTGCTGAACGTCCAGGCGAATCTTCCGCTGAGCTTACCCGGCGCAACCCTCATTTCATTCGGCGATGTACAACTGGAAAACGAGGTGCCAGCGGAAAACGCGCTGCTCCTGCCAGCCACTCCGCAGGTCGCAACAGTCGTTGCGGATGGTACGATGGTTTATGATATACCAGCCACCTTTGGGGACAATCAGCAGACTGTTGGCAGCTTGAGCGGTGGAGCGCTGTTGGAAGCGGACGGCATTAGTGCAGATGGAGAATGGCTGCGCGTCTATTTTCTTTACGACCGGCTCATTTCTCAACGAGCAACCGCCTGGATCAGCACCAGTTCAGTAGAGGACGATATTGATCCCTCCGCCTTACCGGTCATCGAAGCGGACAGCCTTACGCCCATGCAATCGCTGTTCACGAACAACGGGCTCGATGCACCTGAATGTATCGAAGCCGCACCTGCATCCTTGTATGTCCAAGGACCAAATGAGATTGAAACCGATCTCACCATTAATGGAGCGAACATCCGCTTGAGTTCGACCATGTTGGTGCTCATTGTTCCGCCCGGCAATGAAATGCAGGTGATCTCCCTCTCAGGAATCGTCGTTTTGAATCCTGATACAGAAGAAGAGATTCTATTGCCGCCGGGCTTTGCAGCACGTATCTGCTTTGATCCCAACCAGGACCCGCCAGTGGACGCGGACTGTACATGGTCAACGCCTACCCTGCTCTCAACTGAAGAGTTCACCGCGCTGTTCCTAGCGCTCGACGGACGCATCCCACAGGATGTCCAGTACTATCGCACTTCAGTGCCGCAGTTGATCTGCCCGTCAGGTGTGGGAAGTGCGGAATGCACCCTCGCACTGGATGATGCTGCACTTGTGGCGCGTCTGGCCCGGATTTGCGACGCGGGCCTGCTGGATGAAGCTACCTGCGAGACTATTCTCGTTAGCGGGTAGTATCGGGCAGCAGGAGATCAGGCTGATCAGAGCAAATCCCCTGCACACCCCTTGCCTGCAACGCACGAATCTCCGCCGGGCGTTCTTCATGCCAACAAATCACGCCCAGCCCGGCGGCATACACCTTATCAAGCCAATCCGATGTGAGAAGTTCACTGGGATTGGCTTCACGCTCCCAACAGGGGTGAACATAGGTAGCACCGACCGACTGCGCCAGCGCGACAGGCTGGACATTGGTTGAAGCAAAGAGAATAGCAGTCACGGTCCTGGCATCATGCGCGTGAATATCCGCCACAATGCTTGGATTAAAAGACGCGAACACGGCGGCATTAAACATAGAGTGGCGCTCCAGGCTTGCCAGCATTGCCCCAAGCACATCAAGGTTAATTTCTTTAATATCCAGATAAAGCCCCAATCCCATTGAAGCGCACAGCGCCACTGCTTCATCGAAGGTCAGAATTGGCTGGTGAGTTTCAGGAGTGATCGCCCGCAGTGCTTCGGCGGTCAGGTTATTCACGCGCGCATCCACCCCAAAGATACGTTGAAGATTAGCATCATGCGCGATCACTGGCACTGAATCCACCGTGTAGCGCACGTCTAGTTCCACCAGATCAGCCCCCATCGCAGCCGCTTTTTCCAGCGCCGCCTTTGATCCTTCCTGTGCGTAGGCTGAAGCACCACGATGCGCAATCCGCAGTACCCGGCGCTGCTGGGGTGGGATCGTCTTTTGCAGCTCATCAAGCCACCATGCCACCCGTCCCGGTATCCACGCACTCAGATTGGCCCAGGGTACCAGCGGCACAGATTCCAACACGAACAATTGGGAAAACTCATACGTCGGTTGAAAAACATTTCGTTCCAGATAGGTGTGAGCCAACTGGTTATTGAGCGGGGTGCGTGTCGTGATGATATCATCAAACAGGGGCGTCACATGGACCCCGGCTTTCCCGGCGTGTGCGCCACAGGAATAACGAGTGATCTTCTCGCGTTTGCGCAGTGTATCTATATCAGCAGCGAAAGCATGCTTTCCAGGCTCGGAAAACAACATGACACGCCCATCATCGAGCGGCAGCGCCCCAGCAGCCGTTTGCATCGGATTATAGCCCCCGTGCCAGCTTGCCTCAGCCGCAATTACCCGCTCACTGGCATCGAGGTAAACCCAGATATGCTCCAGTTCATACAGATGTTGGATGTCCCAATCCCACCAGACCGCATACTCAATCGCACACTGCGCACCTGCCGGAAGCTGGATTGATCGCGGAAACGAAGGCGAGGCAGCAGTTTCACGAAACACGGTATACCCAACAGCCAGTGGTAGGAATGGTTCACGTTGGTCAAAGCGAATGCGAGGCGCATGACGCTGGGCCAGTTCATAATCCGCTTGTGAAGGGTGATGACGCTTAAGGTCCGCGAGAAAATCATTCATAAAAACCTCTTCGTATATTAACAGTTGCGGCAGAGATGAATAACAAGCGATAATCCCACCTGTATAGGGTGACTACATGAAATAAGGGTCATAAACATGATTAGTGATCAAGCGGTCAGTATTACAGGGCTTACTGAGAGCGAAGCCCAGGCGAGACGAGAGCGCGGCGAAGGCAATAACCTCACACTGAAAACCAGTCGCAGCTATTGGGATATAGTAAAACATAATGTCCTTAATTTAATCAACATCATCCTTTTCAGCATCGGCGCAGTCATGATCGCTATAGGCCGCCCCAGTGAAGCGCTGACCAGTGTGGGCGTCATCGCACTAAACATTGTTGTGGGCATCTACCAGGAAATTCGCGCCAAACGCCAGCTTGATCGCATCGCACTGCTCACCCGCCCTAAAGTCACCATTATGCGTGAAGGCCATGAAAAAACAATTGATCCATCTGAACTGGTGAAAGGCGATATTGTAATCATCAGTCCCGGCGATCAGATCGTGGTGGATGGCGTTGTTGTTGGGGATGGGCAGATCGAAGTCGATGAGTCCCTCTTAACCGGTGAATCCGACTTAATCGCCAAAGTTGAGGGCGGCAAAGTGCTGTCTGGCAGCTTTTGTGTCACTGGCAGAGCATTATATGAGGCTACACACGTTGGCGCAGAGAGCTTCGCAAATAAGCTCACCGAGAACGCCCGCAAATTTGAATTAGCCAGTACGCCACTTCAACGTGAGATTAATTTCCTCCTGCGTCTGCTTATGCTGCTGGCGGCGTTTATCGGCTTCATGATTTTTATCGCTGCCGTTGTTTCCAGCGCACCGTTTATGCGCCAGGTACAGATGGCTGCTGTCATCGCCGGGCTGGTACCTAACGGCCTGTTCTTTATGGTGATTCTGGCCTATGCGTTGGGCGCGCTGAGTATTGCAC
>JAIOHN010000162.1 GCA_019912985.1 Anaerolineae bacterium
GCCCTGGAGATGACCCGCGATCTCCGGCCCGACGTCGTGCTGATGGACCTGCTCATGCCGGAGATGGACGGCATCCAAGCCACCGCGCGCGTCCGCGCCGAAGTCCCCGATACCGAAGTGATCGCGCTCACCAGCGTGCTCGAAGACAGCTCGGTCGTCAACGCGATCCGCGCCGGGGCCATCGGCTACCTGCTCAAAGACACCGAAGCCGACGCGCTCGTCCAGGCGATCAAGGCGGCGTCGGAGGGGCAGGTGCAGCTTTCGCCCCAGGCCGCCGCCCGCCTCATGCGTGAAATCCGCGCGCCAGAATCACCGGAAAAGCTGACCGAGCGCGAAGTCGATGTGCTGCGTGGGCTGGCCCAGGGCCTGTCGAATAAGGAAATCGCACAGGCGCTGGTGATCGGCGAAAAGACAGTTAAGACCCATGTCAGCAACATCCTCAGCAAGCTCGGTGTTGCCAGCCGCACACAGGCCGCGCTCTATGCCGTGAATATCGGCCTGGTGGACGCCCCGAAAGACTGAAGCCCAAACGCAAGCTGTATCATCACAGCCGGGCAGCTTCATATCGTTACATTTTAAGCGGCATAATCACGGTCAGCGCAGTGCCCTGCCGCAATGTGCTGGTGATGCTGAGGGTGCCGCCAAGTTGTGCGACCCGTTCCTGCATCGATTGCAGCCCCAGATGACCGGGAAAATCCTGCGAGGTTTCAAAACCAATCCCATTGTCAATCACCTCCAGGCAGAGTTGATCGCCCTGGCAGCACACGCGCAGTTTGATCTCGCTGGCGCTGGCGTGCTTGACGATGTTGTGCAGTGCTTCACGGGCCACGCGGTAAAGACTCTCTTTAGCAGTTAGCACCAGCGGCGGCTCATCACACAGATCAAGCTGGACAGTAATGCCATGCCGTGCTTGCAGCGAGGCGCACTGCTTGGTCAGCGCCACGATCAACCCCTCATTTTCCAGCGATTCCGGTCGCAGCTCGAAGATTAACGCCCGCATCTCGGCCAGCCCTGCCTCGGCCAGTGCCAGCACATATTCGACCGATTCGCGTACCAGCGCCGGGTCTTTATCGAGGAAACGCTGCGCGGTCTGCGCGCCTAAACCGATGCCATACAGCGCCTGCGAAACCGAATCGTGCAGCTCGCGCGCCAGCCGCGTGCGTTCTTCCAGTGCGGCCAGCTGCTGCGCCTGTGCCGCCAGCCGTTCGGCTTTTTCTTTAGCGGCCTGGGTTTCCTGCTGCAAGCGAATGCGCTCGACAGCAGCGGAAATTAGCTCACCCAGCGCGTTCATCATCCGTTTTTCACTCTCGGAGTACTGCCGTGGTGTGTCATGGTCGATGCCGAACGCCCCCAGCAGACGGTTGTGCCATGACAACCCGAAACGCAGATTGGATTGCGTGCCGTGTTCCAGCATCGTCGCTTTGGTCACCGGGTCCAGATCAGGATGATTGGCGATGTCCTCGTAAGCTGCCAGGCCGGGTGTGGGATGTTCACGCAGGAAGGGCAATTGCTCGAACGGGATCCGCATTCCCTCGGTCATGAAGCGGCTTTCACCAGTTGCCACTGTCTCGATATAGCTAGCCCTCCGAAAATCGAAATTCTCAAAGATGTACAGGTAGAAATCGCCATTATCAAAGGCGATGTGCGACACAGCTTTAAGGATTTCCTGAAAAGTGCTGGCGGCGTTGATCGCCTGGCTGGCCTGGAACAGTTCTTCGCGTTCGTGCCGCGCTTCTTCTTCTGCCTGCCGTGCGCGGAAACGCTCTAGCGCCGCGCTGGTCAGCTCGGCAATCGCGGACATCAGCCGGATTTCCTGCGGGTTAAAGTGATAGGGCGCGTAAGAAGCAATCGCCAGTAGCCCTATCACTTGCTTGCCGTGCATGAGGTTAGTATAGGCAATCGAATGCAGGCCGAACAGCCGCGCGGAGTCGGCTGCCGGATTGTTGACCCACTCGGGGCTGTCCACATCGTTGGCAACCACCATCTGGTTTGGGTCGAGCATGGCTGGACCGGAAACGATCTCACGTGGGAGTTGAACCCCTGTCTTTACATTCGGATCGGTCGCCGCGATGCTTTCCAGATACGTGGCTCGGCTGCGATCATAATGTTCCCAGGCGAAGATCGCGACATGAATGGGGTCCAGGAACAGGTGCTTGACCGCCGCCAGCACTTCGGGCATAGTGGTCGCGCGGTTGATCGTCTTGCTTACCTGGTAGAGCAGGGCGGTTTCTGCACGCACCTTCTGCTCGGCCAGCAGCGCGCGCCGGGTGGCGATGACTGACGGGATCGCCTGGATAAGCTGCTCGAAGATATAGCGCTCTTCTTCGCTAAACACATGCGGCTGCGTCCACGAGATGCTGACCAACCCCTGAAAGAGGCCGCCGCTAAACAGCGGTAGGATGATGAGCGCTCGTGTTCGAAAGTCTCTCAGGATGTTTTCGCGCTCAGCCTCACTCAAGCGCTCATCGGTCGCGACATTCTCCATATAAAATACCTGTTCAGGATGCGGCATCCACAATTTCGCCAGGCCATACTGATTCAAGCGTCTGGGCTGCGTTTCGCGCTGCTGATAATTGATGATCGTGCCTTCATCCCAGCTAACCACCACGTCCGATGCCAGCACGGGATCATCATCTTCATTTGTGGCGTAATTCAATCCCACATGATAGGCTCCGTAGTCAGACGCATAGCCCACAATAGGCATCAGGATTTCGACTTCTCTGGTGGCTCGGGTTAGTTCAGCATGGAGGTTGGCAAGGATTTCCGCCCGGAAGCGCGCCTTTTCGGTTTCCGCACGCAGGCGGAAGCGCTCCAATGCCGCTGCGGTGAGGTCGATCACAGCGGCGATCAGGCGTTTCTCGCGTGGCGTGTAGGTATGCTGTGTCCACGAGCCGGTCGTGAATAGCCCCAGCACACGCCCGCCCTGTGCCAGATTGCTAAACGTAAACGAGCGAAAGCCATGACGCCGTGCGGCTGATGCCGTGGTGGGGTCATTGGCCCACTGTGGATCTTCTACATCATCTATGGGAATCAGCTGGCCGGGTTCTATTGCCATCGCTTCCGGCACGTCATCGGCGCTCAGGCGAGTGCCGACCGGCAGCGCGGAATCTGTTGTGGCGAGTACCTCAACATAACTGGCCCGGCTGCGATCAAAATGCTCCCACGCCCAGATGGTGGCATGCAGCGGCCTTTCGAACAGTTGCAGGAATGCCTCACCTACATCGCTCAACGAACTCGCCTGATTCACACGCTTGCTCACCTGATAGAGCAGCACCATTTCCTCGCGCGATTCCTGCTCGCTTAAAAAGGCGCTGCGTTGTGCTTCGGCGGCCTGCGCCAGCTCATGCTGTGCCTGGATGCGGATTACGGCGCTGAGCACCAGGTCGCTGATCGCCAGGGTCAGGCGGCGGTCACGTTCGGAATAGCGGCGCGGGGTGGTGCTCTCAAAGCTCAGCACACCATACCAGCGCTCATCCTGCACCAGGCTAACCAGCAGCAGCGAGTAAATGTTATCCACCCGCCAGTTCTCCCGTGTCAGGTCATCCACCAGCGGGTGATTATCAATATTTTCAATGGCAAGTTGGCGCAACTTAGCCATGTGCTGCGAAATGGGAAAATCCGTTTCCTTATAACAATTGCCTACCGCAGCAGGGGTGTTGCCGTTGTGGTCGATGCCTGCTACTACTTCGAAATAACTGGCCTTGCGGTAGTCGAGATGCTCCCATAGGATGAGGTTGACTTTCTCGATCTGATAGGCCAGCGGTGCCAGCGCCTTAATGACGTCGGCCAACGTGGTCGCGGCATTGACCGCCTCGGATGCCTGATAAAGCAGGCTCAAATCTTCGTGAGCTTCCTGCTCGGCCAGCAGCGCCTGTCGCTGTGCTTCGACTGCCGCCGCTGTTTCTTGCAGCAGACGGATACGCTCCACAGCCGCCATCACCAGATCACCAATACCCAGTGCCAGCCGCCGGTCATGTTCGTTAAACTGGCGTGGCTGCACATAATTGAAGAACAACCAGCCAAAGCGCTGTTTGTCCCGGTAGAACTGCACGGCGAGTGCTGCCCGTGTGCGGAACGCATCCCAACTGGCGCGCGAGACTTCATCCACACGTTCGTCGCTGTGGGTGTCCTCGATCACTACCAGCTTTTCCTGAGAGGCCGTTTCAGACATCGGGAAAGCAGACATAAAGATGCGTTGACCGATGAGATGCTGATATTTCTCCGGCACATTGGTCCCCGCCGTGATCTCGAAGTACTCTGCCTCGTCGCAATCCTGATTCTGGCACAGGTTGAGATAAACCCCATCACAGTCTGGCAGCAGATTACCCACCGCGTCCAGCAGTTCC
>JAIOHN010000163.1 GCA_019912985.1 Anaerolineae bacterium
TTCAAACGCCTCTTTGATGTCCACCGAGCCGACTTTGCCTTCTTTCATGGCATCGCGGAAAACATACAACCACCCCGGCGTGCCATAACTGCCGAGCACCTGCGTCGGCAGCAGCGGTAAATCTGTGTAATGATACATTCAATTAATCCAATTCTTTACAAAAATTCAGGTTACTAATTCATCTCAATGCCACCATCCACATTCAGCGCCTGCCCGGTGATGTAATCGGAATCTTCCGAGCACAGGAAGGACACGGCGGCAGCAATATCCTCTGGCAGCGCAGCACGCTTCAGCGGGATTTTCTCGATAGACGAGGCCATCCATTCCCCGGATTTCATACCGAAGCGCTCGGCCTGTGTAGCGTCGATGTAATCCCACATGGGGGTATGCACCAGACCGGGGCAGACTGCATTGACATTGATGTTATAAGGAGCCAGCGCCAGCGCCGCGCTCTGAGTCATGCTGATGACGGCCCACTTCGAGGCGGAATACTCGGCTGAATAGGGGCGACCGCTGCGCCCGGCGACTGACGAGAAATTGACGATCTTGCCGTAGCTATGTGGGGCGCGCCCCGAATCAATGACCTCCTGCGGAATCTGGGCGATCATCTGCCGGGCGACCCGTTGAATGGCGAAGAAGACGCCTTTCTGATTCACACGGGCGACAAAATCCCAATCGTCAGGGGTTACATCCAGCATCCAGGTGGTTTTGTTGACGCCCGCATTATTGACGAGCATGTCGATGCGCCCAAACTTATCCACCACATCGCTGATCATCTTTTCGATCTGCGCGACATCGCCAATATCAATCGGGTAAGCCAGGGCTTCTGGCCCCACCGAGGACAGTTCTTCAGCGGCTTCGCGGGCGTTCTGCTCCACATATTCCGCGACCACCACATGCGCGCCTTCCTGCGTCAGCCGTTTGGCAACGCCGCGCCCAATGCCCTGCCCTGCGCCGGTCACGATAGCGATTTTTCCTTGATGTCTGCCGGAAACGGGTGCAGGCATTTTACTGTACCTCCTGAGGTCTGACCGAGCGGTTTTCCGCAGCGGAAATATAAGCGGCATTCGCCACACGCAAGGTATTTAAATTATCGACGGTGCTGTTATCTTCGGGGTCGCTGTCAGTTTCGATCGCGCGCATCAAACCAGCCATCGTGCCGACAAAAGCATCCGGAATCCACATTTCTTCCAGCGTGGGCGTGATCTTAATCCCTTTGCCGAACTGCGCCGAGGTCACTTCCATCGTATCGGGGCGACCGGTCGGGTAGTTATAGAGCAGACCGACAGTGCCATCAATTGCCCCTTCTGTACCGATAAAACGGAAGGTCGCATAGGGATCGGCCCATTCATTATAGTGATTGGTCGCCACCAGGATTTGCAGGCCGTTGTCATAATCGAGCACAGTGATCGTCTTGGTCTCGCCTTTGACCTTCCCCTGCCCCGCGTAACGAGCATGGCGGCTGGTCACCCAATCAGGATCACCAAAGAGAAAACGCATAGCATCGAGATAATGAATGCTGTGGAACAGGATTTCCAGCCGAGGCACCGCCGCCAGGCACGGCCACATATGCCAGGGTGTCGCCACACTGACATTGAGCTGTGCGTCGGTTGGCTGGCCGATTATCCCCTGCGCGATCAGATTTTTACTGGCACGAATGCCCGCATCCCAGCGCATTTGCTGGTTGATCGCCTGTTTCACACCAGCCTTTCGTCCGATCTCTACGATTTCCACCGCTTCGGAGAAGGTATCCGATAACGGTTTCTGGCACAGCATGTGCTTACCAGCCGCCGCCACCTTCTTCACGATCTCCAGCTGAGTCCACGGCGGTACCGCAATATCAACGATCTCGACCTTTGGGTCGGCCAACAAATCATCGAGTGACTCGTAAGCGGTGGGGATGTCGTGCTCCGCAGCAACGGTACGGGCGGTTTCAGGATTCAGGTCGTAGCAGGCGACGATATTGAAGCCAGCTTTGCGATAGGCAGGGATATGCGCGTATTGCACAATTCCCCCTGTGCCGATGAAACCGATGCCATAATCCGTCTTGCTGCCAAGGTGAGGCTTGTAATCAAGATCAAAATTTATATTCATAACGTGCTTTTCGTTTGCAGAAACTCTAGTTCCTATAAATTATAATTTTTTACTAGCACTTGTCAAAAGACGGGGGGCTGATCATTGGCGTTTCTTCCTGCGATAGCAGGTGCTTTGCGTTCCAGGAGCAGCTCCGTTAACTATTGACTATACGAAGTTAACGTTTGGCTGATTTTCTGATTATCAGACCCTCAACAGACTCCTGATTGGATATTCGAAGCAATCTTAAGGAATTGATTTGTAATACCCCATTTAGAATTGAATTGTTGCCATCTACAAACTGGATTTACATGACTCTTCCATCATTCCCACGCCTTGCGGATACTTTGAAATATTCTCCTTTTGCCATTGCGTTGTTATTCTTTCTGCTCCTCCTCAACCCATCGCTGGTGCTGGCTGAAGGTACGCTGAACGGCAGTCACGGTATTGTCAGTGAGCCAGTGGTCGGCGGGCCGATCAGCTTCGACATCAGTGTGACGAACATCCCAAATCCGCTTCCTGGTAATTACTTCACGGATCGACTGTACAACCTCACTGCAGAAGTCATTTTGCCTGCGGGCGTGACACTGGATAGTTGTTCCACTCCGGTCAGTTCAACAGTGACAAACGCGCTTGGCGAGGCCACTATCATCTTCAACAACATCAAAAACCTTGAAGTTGATGAACGCCTTACTATCAACTGTACCGCTAATCTCGATGCCAGCATTACCATCGGCACGCCCTTTGAGATTGACTATCGCTGGGAAGCGAACACCCTGCCAGACGAAAGCGGGAATTGGGTCTATTTCCCCGGGCCATCGGATAGCAGCTATGAGCCTATCGTCGCCTCGCCACAGGCATTTGATCTGGAAAAGCATGCCTTCCCTAATACGGGTGAGGTTCAGGTGAATGGCGCAGGCGCTTATGCCGAAGGCAACGGCGGCCCCGGTGTGGACTGGCCGTACACTTATGACCTGACGTTGGTCAATAATGAAATTAACCCAACCGGCAGTATGCAGGTGATGGATATTATCCCGCCAGGTGTCGCTTACCTGGGAAATGATAGCCTGACCTGTTCGGTATTGGGTGCACCAGCCGATGCCACGCCGCAGCGCACACTCAACGAGGATGGCACAATCACTTTATTATGGAATTTCGATACGCTTTACGGACCAGGCACTGTTTTGCAGCCTGGCGAAAACTGCACCTTTGGCTATCAAACAGCTATTCCTTATGAATATCGCACGCAGGCGGATGGCATTATCGTGGGTGGCGGGCCATTTAGCGGTGGAATCATCCCCACGGACGTGACTCACGAAAACCGCTATAACGCCACCGGCAACTACAATCCGACAGTCGATAACATCCCCGGTGCTGACGGTAGTGAATCCACACCACTGGATGATTCCCCGGTCACTGTGACCAGCGGCTATCATTCCATCACCAAAAGCTCCGATTCTTCTACTGTTACACAGGACGCGCTCATCACTTACACCATCAATGGCTGGATCTCGGAGTATTACGACTTCACAGCCAGCGCAGGCACGCCCTATGTCATTGTTGACACCCTGCCAGATGGTCTGGATTACTGCGGCCCCGGTTACAATCCGAATGGTTATTATGACGAATGCATCAGTATCAGCACGCCCACCTTCAACGGTGCGCCGCTGAACCCGGTCAGCATCGTGCAGGATGCAGATTTCAATCTGGTCATCACCTGGGAAATTACCGATCCCACACTGGTTGAGGCGAGCGATACCTGGGAACTGGTCTTTCAGGCGCAGGTGCGTGATTTCTACGAATCGGACCCGACACAGCCTGTTTCTGGTCTGGATACCCGAAACAACCGTGCGGATGCCAGCGGCGAATGGAATGACCGTATTAATGTGGGACGCAGCGGCAACGACGATACTCGCGGTGGCTCCAGCATCACCATTGAAGCGCCGCAGCTTGACAAAGAAGTGTACGACCCGGATACCGGCACCTGGAGCGATGGTCCCATCGACGTGGAGATTGGGCAGCGCCTGACCTACCGAATCCTCACCACCTTTGATGATGACCTTGATATGCGCAACGTCATCATTGACGATTTCCTGCCGCGTGGTCAGCGTTATGTCCCTGACACAGCCGATTTCACCGGCAGCCTGGATTACCCTGGCACGCCGCAAACTGCGCCGGGGGTTGGTTATTCTGGCACCACTTATTCCGCAGAAGAAGCAGGCGTAACCGCCAGCGGATTCGCCATCAATGACTGCCCCAGCCCCGGGCGTTATCCCGGCCCTGCCGACCCATTCTATACCGATGAGCGCTTTTTAGGCGGTTTACAGGACATCATCTGGCGCTTGTGCCGTGTGGATAACTCCGATAACAACTCACCTATTCTCTGGGAGGTGGAGTTTGATGCGGTCGTGGTTGACAATCCAAGCCTGTTCGATGGCTACCGCGTAGCGAACTTCGGCAATCTCAGCGGCACCAGCAGCTTCGGCCAGACCTATAGTCTGCGTGATAATCTCGACACCATCTATATCGTGCCGAATCTGGTTGTGCGCAAAACGAACAACGCCCCAGACCCGCTTGATGTGCTGGCAGGGACCTTCGCCTATACCATCAACGTCGAGAACATCCAGAACGGCAGCGCCTACGACTGGATGATCCGCGATGCGATCCCTGCTGGTGTTCGCATCCCTGGTGGCGGCACGTGTACCGGTTTTGCTACTAGCGCGCCCGGCGCGTATACCTGTAGTGCTGATGCAGGCGCACAGGCGGGTACCGGCGGCTTTGTGACGGTCCAGCCAGATAACAGCGGGGCGCATGACCCAGACCGCGAATTCCCGCCACTAACAGCTTATGACTTCAGCTTCAATGCCGAAATCGCACCGGGTGCTACGCCCGATGAAATTCTGACCAACACGGCCAGCGTCGAATACTGTACGCAGCCAACCGCTGCCGATCAGAATGCAGACAGCCAGCCCGACCGTCGCTGTATCGGTTATCTTGATCCTAATTCACTGGTTTTTGACGGCAGCGATACACTCCACAGTGACGAAGGCACGCCACCCACATTCCAGAATTTCATCGATTATGTGGACAACGATGACGAAAACAGCAACGGAGACGAAATCAACGGCACGGATAACTCCAGCGTCAATATCGTGGCCGTGGACACCGATAAAGATCATATCGCCCCAACTCATGTCGATCCGCAGGTCACCAGTGGCGATTACGCAACCATTGGCGAGGTCTATCAGGTCACGCTGGATGTCACCATTCCCGGTCGCACGCACCTGTTCACTGATCCGGTAGAGGGTTATGTCGAGGTCATTGACGAGATTCAGACAGAAGGTGCCGTTTTCTGCGATGCCGCTTCCAGCCTTGCCGGTTGTGCTGACCCAGTCCTGTCTCAATCCGGTGCGCTTGTCAGCACCGACACCACCGACTCCCCCACTGCGCCGGACTGGTGGCAGGCCGATAACAGCAGCCCGGCCACTGGCAGCACCGTGCGCTTCTTCCTGGAAGAAATCAATAACAGCGCCGATAGCGATTACACCTTCACCATTACCTTCACGATGGTCGTGACCGGCGAGGATGACGGTGGAAATCCGGTCTTCTTCACGCCCACAATCAACGACTCCATCAGCAACCAATTCCAGATACGTTACTTTAACGACGCCTCTACGCCCGAAGAATTCACCACATCGTACGTCGACGACACCATCAACATCGACCAGCCACATATCAGCACCGATAAGGAAGCGGTTCGGATCACGCGCGGCGGGTCTGATGAATGCAGCAGCGCCACAGACTGTAACAGCACTCCCGTGCAGGGTAATGACATCATTTACTATCAGACGGTCTACACCAGCGATGGCGAAACGACGGCGATGGATGTCTCGCTCATCGACCAACTGCCACACTTTGTGACCTATAACAGCGACATGACCTGTACGGCGACGGACAGCACCCCAGGTGGCGTTGTGGGTACCTCGCCTCTGACTACGCCTTACAGCGTCGAACTTCAGATGGACACCACCCCGGCAGGCAACTGGGATCTTGCACCCAGCGATACTATCACCTGCACCTACAGCGTCACCGTGGATGCGACGGTGCCAGTAGGTACCGACCTGATCAATTTCACCGACGCCGATTGGAGCACAATTGACGGTGAGCCAGGTGCAGGCGACCCGCCAGAGCGTATCTTCGATGACACACCGGATGATGGCAACGCAGATGAGGACAGCGAAACCATCCCAGTTGATATACCGGAGATGAGCAAGGTTCGCACGGCTCCAGGCCCTACTGGGTCACCCTCCACGGCACAGGTACGCATCGGAGATGTGGTGGATTACACCGTAACAATCCCGCTGCCGATTGGCGAAACGCGCAATCTGGTGGTGCGGGATGTTCTCGAACCCGGTTTGATCCTGTACGAGGGTGGCAGCTTCAGCTTCATTACCAACAGCACCACCCTGACCGTGAATCAGACGCTGAATGGCAGCAATGACGGCATTGACAACGAGAACCCGGACTTCAGTGTCGATTGGGCGCTGAGCGACTCAACCTGTACGGGAACACCACCCTGTATCATCAACGATGGTGTCAATAACACAGCCATCACGCTCAGCTTCCAGGCCGTCGTGGCCGATGTCCCGCTGAATGTGGATGGATTGGTGCTCAACAACACCGTCTCCGCCTCGTTCATCGACGGCGATGACAACCCGCGCACGATCAGTGAGGTGGAGCCGTTCGACGACGAAGATGTCCAGATTATGGAGCCGGACATCCAACTGGACAAAACGGTCAGCGCGGCCACAGCCGATGCTGGTGATACCCTGACCTACACCATCGAAATTTCCAATACCGCCACTGCCAGCCCGGATGACGCCGATCAGCCCACGGCTTACGATGTCACCTGGGAAGATGATCTTGACCCACGCGTGCAGTATCAGGCAGGGACGATGAGCTGCGACATCAACAGTACGCCTGTGACATCAGTCGTGCTGCCTGCGGATAGCAATGGGCAGGACCCGATTACCGTTACCAACAATGCGGACCAGAATGCCAACACCTGGGATCTGCGACCGGGCGGCGTGGATGTTCTTACCTGCACTTACGATGTGCTGGTGCTGCAAGATGTCTCACCCGGCGACAGCCTGGATAACACTGCCGATGCCGATTGGTCGAGCCTGGACGGTGTGGTCAGCAACGGCCCCACCGAACCGAACGAGCGCATCTACGATGACAGCTTTGATGATGGCGACGATGACACCGACACCGCACAGGTGCAGGTGCCGAATCTCACAGTAGATAAGATCGTCGGCCCCAATACTGATCCCAATTATCAAGCGGACAATCAGTATCAGCCGGGCCAGCTCATTCCTTATCAGATCACCATTGTCCTGCCGGAAGGCACGGCTGAACAACTGACCGTTACGGATAGCTTTAACACCAACCTGCAATATGAAGCAGGCAGCACCACCGTCACAGGCGCGACGCTCAACAGCGGTGTTACGCCCAACCCCAACACGGCCACCGCCGGACAAATCGTGTGGGTGCTGGATGATATTGTGACGACTGGCACAGCGACCACTGCCAATCCGCCAACCACGGGCAACACCGTGACCATTACCTATTATCTGCGCGTGATGTCTGGCGCACCCAATGGCGCTACCTATACCAACACCGTCTCGGTGCGGCATGATACCGATGGCGATGATATTCCCGACAGCACGCCGGTCACTGACACCGCCTCAACCGGCATCGAGCGCCCGACGATCAGCGTCACCAAAACCGAGAATGATGCAGACAATCGGGTCGATGCTGCGGATGTCATCACTTACACCGTACGCATCACCAATACCCGCCCGGCCAATGGCGGCATCGCTTACGATGTGTATTTTGACGAAAACCTGGATAACGATACCGACTTTGCCGCGCCAAGCATGGCCTGTACGCACAGTGTCAGCGGGTCGCTGGCCTTCCAGATTGACGCCTCGCCTTATGACGGTGTCGCCGATCCTGAAGCCAGCACACTCGATACCTTCCGCGTGGCTGGTGGTGCCACCGAAAACACGAATGGTTGGCAGCTCAACCCTGGCGAATACATCCAGTGTACCTATCAGGTTGTGGTGAACAGCACCATTCAAGCGGGCGATACATCGGTACGAAATACCGTGACGGGGCACGTGGATAGCGCCGATAACAATCAGGTTGGTGAAGTCGATGTCACGGCCAATGCCAATACCACGCTCAGCACCCTGCCGCCGAGCTTCACCAAAACCCGCACCAGCCTTGATGACGCGGTGCAGGCCGGCGAGGTCGTCAGCTATCGCATTGTCGTGACAATCCCCGAAGGTCATACGGACAGCCTTATCATCGAGGACACGCTGCCCACCGGCTTTGAACTCATCAGCTTCACAGCAGCCGATGGTTGGGGCGGTTCGCCTGCCCTGCCCGGCTTTGCTGCCCAGCCTTCGCCCGGTGACAGCGGCACACTCACCTGGCAGTTCAACACGCCCGTTCAGAATCCTGGCGACAACAACACCACCAACAATACGATTACGTTGGATTATGATGTTCGTGTGACCAGCAGTGCCGTGGGCACCACGCTCCCGCTCAACAATGGCGACGATGCTCTCAACAAGGCTGAAGTCTTCTATACGCCGCCCAGTGGATCATCGACCAGCATCGGTACCGATGACGCCCCGGTTGATGTGCTGCGCCCGACCATTTCGGTCATTAAATCCGCAGCGCCGACCATTGTGGATGCAGGCGATGTGGTGACCTACACGGTTGAGGTGGAAAATACCAGCTCGGCAGTCGCTTATGATGTCACCTTCAGCGATGATCTGGATGATTTCACCACTTATGCCAACAACCTAAGCTGCGAGATCGACAACGACGGCAACAGCACCGATAACTTCACGCCGGTCACGCTCACAGCAACCGGGGCCGATCCGGTCAGCTTCGATACCACACCAGCAGGCAACATTGATCTGATCGAGGACAGCGATGGCGCGGGAGCCAATCACGGTGGACGGCTGCGCTGTACCTATGATGCCACCGTCAATGCGGATGTTCTGGCGACTACCACGCTGGAAAATACCGTCACCGCGACAGGCACCTCCGCCGATGGCATTCAGCCCGGTGAGGATACCGTCACCGATAACGACAATGCTCAGGTCAACACACCCGACCCGTCAATCAGCAAAGACCTCGACAGCGCCGATACAGTTTATGCGCCGGGTGAGCTGGTGCCTTATCTGGTGACGATCACTGTGCCAGAAGGCAGCATTGCCGATCTGCGCTTTACCGATACACTGCCCACCGGCCTGCGCTTCGACAGTATGATCAGCATCAGCGGCGGTTTTACGCTGGTGGGCGGCGCGCCCAATGTCAGCAGCGGCCCTGGTGATGGCTCCGCGCCAACAGTCTACCTGTTCGACTTCGTAGATCCGGTGACGGTACCCAGCAGCAACAACACCGGCACCGCCGATTACGTAGACATCGAAATCCGTTACTATGCCCGCGTGACCAACGCCGCGAATGATGGCCTGCCGCTTATCAACACTGTACGCGGCACCTATGACACTGGCAATGGCGCAGACGACGCCGTGATCGGCACCGATACGGCGACGATTACGCCAGAAAAACCAACGATGACCACAGACAAGGTCATCACCCGCATCGACCCGACCGGCAGC
>JAIOHN010000164.1 GCA_019912985.1 Anaerolineae bacterium
TTGATGCGTGCTGCCGATAAGCGAGAGGGCAATATAACGAAAATGCAGGCTTTCTACAGATAGCAAGGACAGGGTGCGCTTTGCCAGCATCAGCGTCTGCTCGGTTTCACCGTTGTGAAACATGATCCGTGCTTCAATCAGATCAGCATAGCTGTACAACTCACTCGTAACTTCCGGGGGGATATCAGCTGTTTGCAAAGCGCTCCTGGCATCCTCCAGGTGTTTTCGCGCAATGCCAAACTGTCCCATCCGCACACTCCACCAACCGAGATTGAGCGAAAGTCGAGGGTAACGAGTGATCACATCTTGCGGTAGTAACTGGAGCCATCTTAACCCTACACCTGCCCTCCCTTCCATCAGGTAATCGCTTCCCGGACCCTCCATAATACTTGCGGCTAATTCATAATCTCGTGCAGCAACGGCATGAATGATTGCTTCTTCAATCAGGTTTTCGCTGGCAAACCAATGACTCACGCGACGATGCAGTTCAACAATTTCACTATCGGTCCAGACCTGCCACAACCGGTTGCGCAGCATATCACTAAACAGGTGATGATAACGATACCAACAACGTTGGTCGTCAAGCGGTATGAGGAACAGATTACCCCTTTCGATCAACTCAAGCATCGCCTGCCCATCCGTACGCCCCGTCACCACATCGCACAAGGGACCACACAGACGATTGAGAAAAGAGGTTTGCAGCAGAAACTTCTGAATGGCTTCAGGCTGACGACTCAAAACTTCCTCAGTCAGGTAGTCGAGGATGAAACGATGACTACCTGTGAACGCCGAGATAAATTTCGAGATGTCATCGTGTCCTTTCATTGCTAAAGCTGCCAGTTGCAGCCCTGCGATCCAACCTTCAGTCCTTGTATCCAGCTCCGCAACCTGGATGGTACTTAGTTCGAAGCCCAGGCGCTGACCAAGAAAGTAGCTGGCTTCTTCCATTGTGAAGCGTAGATCATCAGCTCGAATTTCTGCCAGTTGATTACGTGCCCGCAAACGAGCCAACGGCAGTGGGGGGTCCTCGCGGCTAACAAGGACAAGGTGCATCTGCAATGGAAGGTGATCGAGCAAAAAAACCAGCGTATCATGCAAAGTCTGGCTGGTAATGAGATGGTAGTCATCCAAGGCAAGTACGAAGTGATGAGGAAGCATTTCCAGGCGGCTAATCAATGTGGTTAGAAATGCTTTGGGTGACGGTGGCTGTGGCGATTGCAGAAGCGACAACAGTTCTTCGCCTTCTACACTTCCCACATTCGCCAACGCATAAACAAGATAGGTCAGGAAACGGCCCGGGTCACTGTCATCCTCGTCGAGTGAGATCCAGGCAAGTGGTTTATCTCTCCCTGATTCAGAGGCGAGCCATTCGCTTAACAGCGTGGTTTTGCCGAAGCCGGCGGGCGCGCAGATTAGAGTGAGTGGCAGGCTCAGGCCATCGTTAAATTGTTTGAGAAGGCGGGGACGTGCTATCAGGTCGGAACGCGCCAGGGGCGCTGCCAGCTTCGTTTGCAGAAGGTCCGGCGTTATTGCAACCATAAGATTGCTCCGAACTCATAAGATACGCAAGTATAACTTCTTGCCTTTCGGCGCGCAAATTGTTGCAGCGTCAAAATCAACCCCGTGAATACGCCTTTTGGCTACCACCGATCAACCCCTTTGCGCTGTAAAGTCAGGTCAATGCGCGGAACGATGTCAAATGGTCCAGCGCAGATAGGCAAAGGTATCTTATTCACCATGGGTGTAATCGCCAGCCTGATCGCACTCGGCTTACTATCCTGAGTTTGGCGACTCCCTTTGATCATAGGCAGGGAGTATTTCATGATGCAAAAGACAAAAGTAGTGGGCATTACAAAATCAGATAGTATGACGCGACAAGCACAACGCTTAGGCCTTATCCTGCGCATCCTGCAGCTGATCGGCCTGGTGGTACTGGCGGCTATCATCATCGCGGCTGTCGCCTTTGCCTGGGTACGTGTGGTTTTGTTGATCCTGGCGTTGGCACTGACCGGCATGGCAGTTGTTGGCAGTATCGTTCAATTCCGCGCCGTACAAGGTGACCGCCGCCGCTTCCCGCCGTCCGGTAGCCTGATCGACGTCGGTGGTTTCAAGCTGCATCTGATGGCCGAAGGCGAAGCGAATGGAAAACCGACGGTCATTCTGGAAAGCGGCATGGCTGGTCTCGGCATTCTCTGGCATTGGGTCCAGACTGACCTGGCACAGGAAACCCGTGTCATCACTTATGACCGGGCCGGATTCGGCTGGAGCGAGGTCAGCCCTAACCCACGTACAGCTCAGGACTGTGCCCGTGAACTGCATACGGCCCTGAGCAATGCCAGGATCACAGGCCCTTATGTGCTGGCGGGCTGGTCTTACGGTGGATTGGTGGTACGAGCCTTTGCCGATCTGTATCCCAATGAAGTCGCCGGTCTGACTCTAGTCGATGCCTCGCATCCGGACCAGTGGCTGCACATGCCGATCCCAAACTCCAATCGTTTGTTGGCGCGTGCAATGCGTATCCAGGGCGAACTATGCCGCTTTGCTTTTGGGCGCGTGGTTAAAGGTGCGGCGAAGCTGGTCTCGGAAGGTCTACCAGAATATCAAGGTCGGGCTGTCGAGGCATTCTGCGCACTGCGGAACTGCTTCATTACGGAATCACAGCAGGCGGCATTGTGGAACGAGACCAGTCGCCTGCAAGTAAACAACGCGAAGCCGCTGGACAACCTTCCGGTGTATGTGTTGGGAGTCAGTGAGCAGCCGCTGTATGGCGAGGAACTGACTCGGCTCCAAGAAGACTTAGTGAATATTTCGGCGAACAGTGTACGCACTATTGTCCAGGGCGCGACGCATGAGTCGCTGGTAGCGAAGCGCGAGTATGCGGCACAAGTAAGCCAGGCTATTCGCCGCGTGCTCCATGCGGCGCAGACGTCTACCATGCTTTCCGATGAGCAAGAAGGCGACCATTAAATGACGGCTAAGACACTTCAACGAGACACACAAGTGCCATCGAAACAGGGACATGGCTGCCTATCTACCATAAGAGGGGGCCTGAAGTGGTTCGGGATTGTGCTGGTCACACTCACCATCCTGGGTATAGGCTACCAGACTGTCGCTACCGAACTGGACAAACGCGCTTTTACACCGCCTGGTCAGCTCTATGATGTGGGCGGTTACCGGATGCACATGGTCTGCATGGGTGAAGGCCGCTCGGCAGTTATCCTCGACGCCGGAGAGGTATCCCTCGGAGCATGGATACAGCCCATAGTGGCGCAGTCGACCCAGGTCTGCGCTTTTGACCGAGCCGGATATGGTTGGAGCGAACTCGCTCCAGAACCACGTGATGCGCTGCATCGCGCCGCCGAACTCCACGATCTACTAGATGTCGCTGGGGTCGAAGCGCCCTACATACTGGCTGGGCATTCTATAGGTGGTCTCTTCAGCCGTGTGTATCGCAGCCAGTACCCGGACGAGGTCATAGGCATGGTGTTAATAGATGCTACGCATCCGGATACGTTTGATCGCCAGGGGGAATCGATCCAAACCATGCAGACGATGGCGACGATATCAAGTGTGGCTGCGCGTGTCGGCCTGATGCGCTTGTTTGCCGCCGGACAAAACTTCAGTCTGCCTGAATCGGACAATGCCGCGCTCATAGCGGACACAGCCACGAACCGGTACTGGGACAGCCAGCGAGAAGATCTGGCCGCATTTGAGGCGATCCTGGACCAGGGACGTGCTGCGGGCGACTTGGGTGATCTGCCGCTGGCGGTGTTGGTAGCGCTTACCTACCCGGAAGGCCCAGCCCGCGAGACCGAACGTGCGCTGCAAATCGAACTTGCGGCCCTGTCGAGCAACAGTAGCTACCAGGAAATTGAAGGCGCAGGCCACATCACCCTGCTGACTGACTCGCAGTACGCCGCCCAGGTCAGCGAGACGATTCTGGCTGTAGTCGAGGCCCTGCGCAGTAACCAAATACCAGCATCATGAGGGGCAACGCCGGGGCCACACACTCACATTCAACCGCATGAATACGCCTTTTGGCTACCCCAGGCCAACTCCGTTCCCGCCTAAAATGAGACTGTGAATAGCCAGACTATATTTCGGGAGATAGGAATGACTGCATCATCGCAAGTGTATGAAGGCAATGTGCCAACGCCAAGTGCTCCCCATAAGCGTGGTTGTCTGTTCACTGCGTTGCGGCTGCTGAAGTGGTCCGCCATCGTCCTGGTAGCCTTGATCGTCCTCGGCGTGATTTACCAGATGCTTGCCAGTGAATTGGACAAACGTGGCTATGCGCCACGCGGGCAACTTTATACGGTCAACGGTCACCAGATGCACATGATCTGCATGGGCGAAGGCAGCCCGACGGTGGTCCTGGAGGGTGGCTACTACGCCAGTGCCCTGTGGTGGCTGCGTGTACAGGATCAGCTTGCCCCACACACCCAGGTCTGCGCCTATGACCGAGCTGGTCAGGGTTGGAGTGAGCCTGCGCCTGGCATGGGCGACCCGGAGCAGATTGTCACTGAGCTGCACGCACTGCTGCAGGAAGCGGACATCAGCGCACCAGTGGTCCTGGCAGGTCACTCTGCCGGGGGCGTTTATATTCGGATCTACGCCGCGCATTATCCTGATGAGGTCGCCGGGCTGGTGCTGGTGGATACCGCGCTGCTTATCCCCAAACATTTCACGGTTGAAGAATGGGAATCCTGGAAGGCCGATAACGATCTTACGCAGGGCCTGCTCCTGGCGTCGACGCGCCTGGGCCTGATGCGGCTGCTCATGCCCGGTGCTTTCTCAAGCTGGGGCTACCCACCAGATACGTCTGACGAGCTGGCAGCCCTGCGTACCACCATGCAGACCTTTGACACCGATTACGCCGAACGCTATGCCTACCGGATCGAACTCAATGAAGACTCAGCCGCCGCTGAAGACCTGGGGGCTATCCCACTGATCGCGCTGTGGGCCACCGATGGTCTGACACTTTCTGAGGCGGATCGAGCCTTGCTGCCCGCACTACACGCCGAGGTCGCCAGCTATTCTCGCAATGGGGTATCGCGTGACGTGGTCGGTGCGGATCACGGTTCGATTTTGGGTAACGAGGTCTACGCCCAGCAAGTGACCGACAGCATCCTTGAGGTGATCGCTGCCGCTGAGACCGGTCAGTCATTGAGCCAATAGTAAGCCTGCCACATAGCAAAGGGAGATTGATGATGAGTACACATGTCGCAACACGTGGAAACACCGAAAGCAGCCGGACTACCCAGCAAAAACGTGGCTGCCTGTTCACGGTTGGGCGGGTGCTGAAATGGTTCGCTATCTTCCTGGTCGCGCTGATTGTCCTGGGTATAGGCTACCAGACTGTCGCTACCGAACTGGACAAAGGCAAATACAGCCCACGCGGGCAGTTCTACACGGTCAACGGCCACCAGATGCACATGATCTGCATGGGTGAAGGCAGCCCGGCAGTCATTCTGGAAGCAGGTGCGACCGCAGAATCCTTGTGGTGGTATCGGATTCAGCAACAACTGGCAGCACACACGCAGGTCTGCGCCTATGACCGCGCTGGACTGGGTTGGAGTGAGGTGGCGGAGGGACCACGCGATCCGCTCACCATCGCCGCTGACCTGCACAAGCTCTTGCAGGAAGCCGGGGTCGCCGGGCCTTATGTCGTGGCAGGACATTCCTTTGGCGCAGTCTGGGCGCGGATTTTCGCCACGCAGTATCCGCAAGAAGTCTCAGGGGTCGTCCTGGTCGACAGCACGGTGATACCGAGGCGCGACGATTATCCAAGTTGGAAGACCTTCAACGATATAGTACAGGCTGCGCTCTGGCTGATGTCACGTACCGGTGTGCTCCGCCTGACCGTCGCAAACCAATTTGAGGTCAGCGGATACCCGAGGGATGTTGCCTTGGAGCTGTCAGCCCGGCAGGCACTCAACCAGACCTTCGATACCAGCTATGCCGAGACGATTGCCGCGATGACCGCCTTTATTGACAGTGCCGCATCGTCAGAGAATCTGGGTGATCTTCCCTTGATGGTGCTGTGGGCGGGGGCAGGCCCTATGAGTAGTGATCAACAAGCAGAAATTCGGGCGCAAACGGCTGGGTATTCATCCAACAGTGCAACCCAGATGATTGAAGGTGCGGATCACGGCTCGATTTTGGGCAACGAAGCTTACGCTCAGCAGGTGACAGATGCCATCCTGGATGTCATCGCTGCCGCTGAGACAGGTCAGCCGCTGGCGCAATAAGCTGTTAGGAGGGGTGAACAATCTTCCCCTCCAACAATCAACCCCTGAATACGCCTTTTGGCTACCACCGATCAACCCTTATTGCGACTACAGTGAAAATGATCAATCAGCGCAAGCAAGAAAGCAAAGAGCATAAGCAATGGCTCAAGACTACGAAATACGTATCAAAGGGCATCTGGATGAGACCTGGGCAGACTGGCTTAGTGGCTTAACGATCCGCCATGAAGCCAATGGTGAGTCGCTGCTGACCGGCTCGCTGCCAGATCAAGCAGCGCTACACGGCCTGCTCAACCGCCTGCGTGACCTGGGCATTGAGTTGATCTCGGTCAACCCTGCGGGGGGTGCGCCCGTGCCAGTAGAGGATGACGATGAATAACTATGCGCATAGCTCACACGGCTAGAGAACTGAAGCCAAGCGGAGGAAAGACTATCATGAACGACCAGAATGCACTCGTTATCGATACACAAAACCTGACCAAGACCTACAAAGGGGTCAATGCCCTGCAATCACTCAATCTGAAGGTACCCAGGAACTCAATCTTTGGCTTTCTTGGGCCGAACGGTGCAGGCAAGACGACCACCATCAAATTGCTGTTAGGTCTGGCCCGTCCGACCAGCGGCACGGCCTGCATCTTCGGCATGGACGTCGTCAATGACAGCACCGAGATTCGCAAGCGTGTCGGCTATCTGGCGCAGGATCCACGTTTCTACGAAAACATGACCGCTCGAGAGACGCTGCGCTTTACAGCCCGCTTCTTTTACAACGGGCCGAAGGCTGCGATTGAAGATCGCATTAACAATACGCTGGAGCTGGTGGGGCTGGCCGACAAGGCAGATCGCTCGATCAAGGGCTTCTCCGGCGGCGAACGACAGCGGCTCGGCATCGCTCAGGCACAGATCAACTATCCTGATCTACTGATTCTGGATGAGCCTGCCGCCGCACTCGACCCGATGGGTCGCCATGATGTCCTGGAAGTGATGGAACGTCTGCGCAAGCATACTACCGTCTTCTATTCGACCCACATCCTCGATGATGTCCAGAAGGTGAGTGATAGCGTAGCGATACTGAAGCAGGGTCAGTTGGTCGCTCAGGCCCCTATCGAGGACCTGCTGGCTGGTAACGAAGGTATTGTCTATACCATCTCAGTGAAAGGCGATAGCAACGGCACACAATCGCGGCTGGCCAGTCTGCCCTGGGTATCCACCGTGATCACGACGCCCAGCAGCAACGGATCAATTCAGTGGCAGGTCAGTGTCAGCAATGAGACAGCGGCAGAAAACCAACTCCTGCGCCTGTTGCTCGAAGACCGCCAACTCACAGTGACTGAGTTTGGCCGCAAGAAACATGACTTGGAGGAAGTATTCATGAGTATCGTAGGAGAAGAACAGTATGTCCGCTAACGAATCATTTCAGATTGTCAATGAACAAGGTTGGCGCAGAGGTTTCGCTAATCTGCTGCGGCATGAGAATGCGATCTGGTGGCGCAGTCGGCGCTGGTGGCTCAACATCCTGATCTGGCTGGTCCTCATCAATGGAATGCTCCTGGCGATGCTGTCTACATCCGGTGAGGAAACCAGCGCACTTCAGCGGACCCCCGAACAGGTCGCTGTGGAAGCACGAACTGTCTTCGTCGTGATGGCCGGGATGTTTGGGACCATCGGTGTGGTTATCGCCATCCAGGGGAGCATCATCGATGAAAAGAAGAGCGGGACAGCGGCGTGGATCATGTCAAAACCTGTGTCGCGTCCTGCCTTTATCCTTGCCAAGTTGGTCGCTAATGTCCTGGCGTTCTTCGTCATTATGCTGCTGGTGCAGGGTTTAATCGCCTATCTCCAACTGAGCCTGTACAGCGGCAGCCCGCCCGCGCTGATGCCCTTTGTCTCCGGGATGGCGCTGCTGGGCCTGCATATGCTCTTCTACCTGACGCTGACCCTAATGCTGGGGACCTTGTTCAGCGACCGGGGGCCAGTCATCGGGATCCCGATTGGGATACTGTTCGCGGCAATGTTTCTGATGTCCTATCTGGGCGACCTGGCCCTCCTGACACCCTGGATGATTATCCCGTCTGGCAGCTTCCAGGGCATCGCTATCGAGGTCATGCTGGGGCAGCCGCTGTACTCTGTCGTACCTTTGGTAGCGACAGCAGTGTGGAGTATCGTCTTTGTTGCGGTCGCCCTATGGCGCTTCCAACGCGAAGAGTTTTGAGTTTAGAGCAAATAAGAGGCGTGGAAGCACTCGCGCCTCTATCACCATATGATCTGGATGCAGTCTGGCGACGCGGCGTAAGACGTGCCCCGGCACAACTTCAATACGTTTCCCTGAGGCGGCTTGATCCGGCTCAGGGCGTGCGCCTGCCTGCTTCCCAGGGATTCTACCTCTATTTCGCTTTTTACTGTCTCAAGTGGTGGCTAAAATAGCCAGAGAGTACACAAAGCCGCTCTGTGCCAGGTTCGAGATGGGTTTGTCCCTTCAACGGCACGATGTCAGCGGCACTTCCTCCGGTCGAAACGGGAAACTATACATATCTTGCAACTACTGCTCAAGCCACGATTGCGATGTTTAGCATTGACGCGCGGGAAAGGACGCAGGGGAGGGCAATCCAAGAGGAGACAGTGTTTTCCTCAGTAGATATTCTGTTATGAACATTTTCTGTGTCCTTGCACCCGCCGTAACCGTTACGGGATTTGCCTATCCGTTCTGCCGCGTGACTACGTCAGAAAACAGAAATACTCATGTAGAACCCTAATCCTCTAACGCCTCGATTCCGCACCAAGAGGGCCGTTTTTTATTGCGAGAAGCTACGATTCCACTAAATTTCTAAAGGCTATCATAGCTGTGTTTTCGAAATAAACATACGACAAATACAGACCGCTGGGGATTGGATCGTGTTTAATATCGTCGTCACTGCTACTTATCATCTATCACAGTGAACGGGATGGGGTGCGGGGCCATACCAGTTACAGGACTTAATTGTTTATTTGACTCCTTCCCGAATCAATAGATCTTCGAATACCCCTCAATTTCGTAAGTAAACGCGCATTTGGCAAAGCATTGCAAGCTTATATAAAGCAGCGAAGATGGCAAATATGAATCCCAGAATATGCTCAAAACATTAGGAAATATAAACAAGATGGAGACAGATCTTTTCTATTGACAGCAAAAGTTGTTATTCATCTACTACAGCCATTTTGTCTACCCACTAAAAAATGACAGTCGTGAAGAACGTGAAAAGATTATGAAATTACTAAATTTTCCGAAATTTACGTAATAAACATATTGCTTATTTTGCTGACATACTAGAAGATAAATATACAGTTAAGATAATCTGATGTTTAGCCAAGGAATTAACTCTATGTTTAGCATTCGTCGTATAACGC
Source organism: Anaerolineae bacterium (assembly GCA_019912985.1). Classification (GTDB taxonomy): domain Bacteria; phylum Chloroflexota; class Anaerolineae; order Aggregatilineales; family Phototrophicaceae; genus JAIOHN01. The sequence goes on from JAIOHN010000164.1 coordinate 9,630, forward strand.
CTGTTGTTCTCAGTACCATGTTTGTTTTAGCCTTAGTGACATCTTCTGTATCAGCGCAAACGCTTTCCTGCTACATGGATGTACCTGCCTCAATCGACGAAAACCAGACGCTAACCGTGTCGTTCAAATGTGATAACATTCCCGCCCCTGGTGTGTTCGGAGTTGAGTTGGATCACGCCGTAGACGCCACCAATATCACTGCATCGAGTGGTAGTTTGAAAATCGGTGCTGTAGGTCAGGAGTACATTTCCGGTCGTGGATCTACCTCATCAGTCTTTACGAACGGGGATCTCTTCGCTGGTCAGGATACGTTGGATATCAAGAATACCAACGACATTACCGGTGGATTATTTGTCCGCAGCCTCAGCAACGAAAACAGCCCCCAAACTGCGGAGACTGGCAGCCTCACGATAGCAACTGCCACTTATTACCTGCCGCAACCCGGTACTCTGACCATCAGTATGGATAATTTTATCCTGGGTGATGAGAACGGCGTGCAACTGCCCGACGATCACACTGTTGCACCGGTCAATGTGACTGTAAATAACCTGAATCTGGCGTCGTTTGTTGCCAATGTACAGCGTGAGGCATTCGATATTACCAACACCAATCGCACTGACCTCACTATTACCGTTGATGGACAGTCTCCTGTGTCGATTGTGAATGATGGTGATAACAACGGTGCCGACTTTACCTATGCAGAGACTTTACCCTTGTCCAGTGTGCTGGTGATTGACGCTCCATCGCATCTGAAATGCTCGACCGCCGCTTTTGTACTTGCTGATGAAGATAACACCATGGGGACAGCCACTTTGCTGGCGGGCGATGTCACTGACGATGATGCAATCAATATCACTGACAGCACTGCCATTGGCCTGGATTATGGCAGTAGCGCCCTGGCTGACGAAGTTGCTGATGTCAATGATGACCAGGTGATCAACGTGCTCGATCTCATCCACATTGGTCGTAATTTCGGTGAAGTCACAGGTGACTGCACCTTCTCCTAAACTTTAAAACTATCGACCTTGCGGCGAGAGGCTCATCACAGCCTCTCGCTGCGACCTTTAAGCGAGAGTGTGAACATGATCTACATGACGAAACGTCTGACTATCCTGATCTTATCTATCTTATTCATTTTCGCAGTGGCTTCGATCGCTGCTGCACAATCGATCCCAACTCTGGATGTGTCGCTGGAGCCAACTCAGGCACAGGCCAACGATATCGTCTATGCGAACGTGGTCGTCCACAATGGTGTGAATATCGCTGGAGCGGACGTGGAGCTGACCACAAGTGACCCCTGCCTGCGCTTTGAAGGGCTGGAACCAGGCAACTATCTACCCACTGGTGGTGAGACAGGCTATACCGTACACAAATCCTCCAGCGATAACTCCGCGCGGTTGGCCGCTAATGTCTTAGGACGTGAAAACGTCTCCAACGGTGACGGAATTTTCTTCCGTGTGCCAATGCGCGTCCTGTGTGAGCAGGACAGTGTTTCGGTGAACATCACGCAGGCACACTTGGTGGATGACCAGCTACAGGAATTCAAACTCTCTGATGGCGCTTTGAACGTAACCAATGCTATTCTGGCGATTGGGGATACGACTGGCGATCAGACCGTTGTGCAGGGCGATGATACTCAATCTGTGGTAGAAGCCCCAGCAGAGCAAGTTTCCAGCAACAGCATCGACATCAAGATGATTGTTCTGGTGGTCGGTGGATTGTTAGGGTTGGTCCTGGCATTCGTCCTCATGACCCAGTTCCGCCGCTTCCGGCAAGAAGAAGTCTAAAGCGTAAATCTATCCGGCGGGCAGTAATCTGCCCGCCAGGGGCAGCGACCGTGTTCAGGAAACCTCTCATCGCCATCTGCATCGCCTTTATCGTGCTGGCAACCGGCATTTACCTGGTGCTTTCTCAAGAAGCCACCGAGGAGGCCACATACACAGCGCTGCCCCCTACCACGGAATTTACACCTTCGGCAATGCCGCTACTATCAAC
>JAIOHN010000012.1 GCA_019912985.1 Anaerolineae bacterium
GTGGCTGGCGATGGGTGTCAGCACCTGGCTGGCGGCTTATACTGCACCGCTGGCGGTCGTTGCTGCGGGATGGGCGCTCACGGCGCGGCAGCGAGATTATCGCCGTGTGCTGTGGGTGCTGGCAGGCGGGCTGCTGGTCACAAGCCTTTTGACGCTCTCGCGTGGGGGCATTCTGGCGCTGGCCGTATCCGTGACGATCTGGGTGTTGATACGCGCCGTGGTTCGCCTCCGATCATCCAACCTGTTCGAGCGGCGCAATCTGCCGCTTTTGGGTTTGTTCGGTGCAGTGGCTGTGGTAGCGCTGGCCGCGATTGTCGTGATTGGACGCAATCCGGGGCGCATTGCTGGCGATGCGCTGCGCCTGAATCTGTGGAACAGCGCTAGTGCGATGATTGGGGATCATCCGCTGCTCGGTGTGGGAACCGGCATGTTTGGCCGTGCGGTGCGCATCTATCGTGACCCGACGGTTGTGGATGAACGTCTGAGTACCGCCCACAATATTGTGCTGAACACGACTGCCGAGATCGGCCTGATTGGATTGGCCTTGTGCCTGATTATGGGGGTAATCCTGCTGCGAACATGGCTGTTTAACTGGCGACATGCGGAAACATCTGCCAGCCGTTTGCGCCAGGAAGCGGTCTATGCAGCCTTGATCGGGTTTGGCGTACAAAGTTTGGTCGATAATTTCATGCTGACCGCCGTGGTATCGGTTTTTCTGGTGCTATTGGCATACAGCATTGTCGGTCAGCGGCTGTTACCGATAGTGACTTCACGCGCCGTGTTAAATCGACTGGCAGCGGTGACGGGTCTACTGGTGATTGCCGGGTATGGGGTATGGTTGGTTACAGTCGATTGGGCGGATTTGAATTTTCGGCGCAGTCTAGTCGCTGCTGATGCGGAAGCGCTGACTTATGCTGAAACAGCGGCAGCGATTGACCCAGGGCTGCGGCTCTATGATCTGCAAGTTGCTTATCTGACTGCTGAGCAGAGCGCGGATGCCCAGAGCACGATCACTGCTTATGAATCGGCTTTGCAGTTGGAGCCAACCTGGACCACCGGCTGGTTGAATCTTGCTGCACTGGCAGAAAGCGATGGCGATGTAATGACTGCTCAGGATGCCCTGAAACGGGCAGCAGCTGTGAACTATGAAAATTCGGGCTGGCTGCACTGGGCGCGGTTATCGGAAGCATATGCGTTGGCAGAACCAAAAGCAATCCTGGATGCCTATCTCACAGCGCTTGCGCATCAGGAAGATACACTGCCGCTGTCGCCATTCTGGGCTGAGACGACGCTGCGCCAGCAGGCGGTGGAGCAGTATCGCCAGACGCTGCCACTGGATTTGCACTACCGGATTGTGGCGGTTCACAATCCTGAGCTGCGGGCAACGCTGGTGCCGCAATCACCCCGGACAGCGGCGGAATGGTGGGTTGCAGGTGAATATGCGTTGACCATGGATGATAATCCGGCACAGGCAGTCTCGGATTTTACAGAAGCGATTGCGCATGACTGGCTTAACGGCGATTATTATGTCTCACGGGCACGGGCACGGATTAGTCTTGACCCGGATGCTGCACAACGTGATCTCAATCTGGCGGATTTGCTGGGAACGAAATACGAATATCCGAATGCAGTGCGGGCAAAACTGGCTCAATCTCCTGAAGAAATTTACCAACTGCGAGTTGCCGCTGTGCCGCCGCAGATCATTGATCAGAATTTCGAAGGCGTGTTGTTCAGCAGGACGGCGGATTTTGAGGTTACGTCATCCATGCGGCTGCCTGGCCCTGGTACAGCTGCGATGCAGCCCTGGTATGACATCGCCGTTGCCTACGAAGCAGACGGCGACCTTGAAGGGGCAGCGCGCGTCTACAAAGCCATTCTGGATTATGCGCCCTATGAGCAGCGCGCAATGCAAGAATTGGAACGCTTAACCAACTAATACGGTACAGGGAATGCGCAAATTCGACACGCTACTGCGGGCAGCGCTGGTGCTGCTGTTCAGCTATATCCTGGCGCTTGGCGGCACTTACACGGGGGTGACCACACCGTTGTTCCAGACTGTGTCGCTTGGAGTACTGGTGTTGATCTTTATACTGTGGCTGTTGGTGCATTGGCGACGGCGCTGGATCTGGTTTCAGACACCGCTGGATCTACTGCTTATCGTCTGGGCGGCGGCTTTTGGGTTGTCGCTGCTGGCAAATTTGGAAACCTGGCGGCGCATCGTCATCGGCCTGTGGTATGTGGGACTTTATCTGGGGGTATGGTATTGGCTGCATGATGCGATTGCGAACCGGGGCATCCGGCAGGATATGCTGGTCGATGCGCTGCTGTTCAGTGGGTTGGTAATCCTGTTTTTCGGGTATTGGCAGGTTTATTCCTGGGTGTCCACAACCGATCTCAACGGCACTTTTGCGCTGCCTCGCCCGGTAAGCTTGCTCGGCAACCCTAATTTTTTGAGTGCATTGCTGGTCATTCTGATCCCCTTTATTGTGGGACGGTTAATCTCTGTGCGTTCGAGATTGGCGCAGGGTGTGATGGTGGTTTACGCGCTGCTGGCCCTCTTGATGTTATTTCTGACCTTCTCGCGTGGCGCATGGCTGGGGTTGGGTGTTGCCTCCATCGTGTGGTTTGGGATGCTGCTGGCTCGCCATGATCTGCTTTCTCTCCGCAAGTTGCGTGTCTGGTGGCGTGGTCAAGCGCAGTCGGTCCGTGCGGCTGTGATTGGGGCTGGTGTATTGGTGCTGATGGCATCAGGTGCCGCCGCTGCGATTGTCATCCAATCACTGACGACAGCAGGGCGTGATGTTGGTTTTCGCACCTATTTGTACGAGGCAGCTTTGCGGTTGTTCGCGGAAAAACCGCTGACTGGATATGGCCTGTTCACGTTTGGGCGCTATCTGCCACGCTTTGCCTCCATGCCGGATGTGACCCCGCATACTCACGCTCATGACGTGCCGCTGCAAATCGCAGCGGAGTTGGGGGTTATTGGCCTGGTAGCGCTGGTGCTGACCCTGGTGCTGCTTACAAAAGCCATCTGGCAGAACTTTCGACAGGCCCAGGGACGTGATCAGATTATTGTGATAAGCGCCACTGCCGGGGTAGTGGGCTTTGGTATCCATCATTTGCTGGATACACCAGCAATGATGCCAGCAATTGCGCTGGTCGGGCTGGTGGCGCTGGTGCTGGCATCTGCGCCAACTCAGGCGCAACCGCTCACCACACGTTGGCGATTGATCGGACATCCGTTGGCGATGATTGGCCTGTTCACCTTATTAATCGCCTCTGGATTCTGGAATCTAAAGATTTATTCGGATTACTGGAATGCGCTCTCATCTGTTTATGAGACTGGTGATTATCGCACAGCAGCGGGTGGGATGCAGGCCGCCGTCGATGCTGATCCAGGGTTGAGCATCTATCAGGCGCAGCAGGCGTTTTTATTAGGAATGGCTTACAGTGAGGGCGACCTGCACGCAGGGATTGAAGCCGTGACAGCCTATCAACGCCTGATTGCGATGGAGCCGTATTACGCGCCTTACCGCGCCAATCTGGGGATGCTACTGTGGAATACCGGTCAGGAGCGTGAGGGATTGGAAATGCTCCAATCCGCAGCAGCGTTAGCACCGGAATCATGGCAGATCCAGTATGATGTCGGGCTGTATGCCGAGGCATTGGAACGATTAGGACCCGTTGCAGAAGCAGCTTATCGACAGGCATTAATCGCCAATCCTGACGCGGATTTGTACCCGACCTGGGGCCAGACGGCAATGCAATCCGGGATTGTTTCTGATGCAAGCACTCATTCACCGTTGGCACAGGCAGCGATTCTGATGGAGAGCGGCGATTCAGAGAGTGCATTAACCTTGTGGCAGGCGGAATTAAGCGATCGTGCCTTCACAAGCAATCTGGTGTTGCGGGGTCTGATCGCACTGGCGGCAGGTGATCGCGAAGCCGCTTCTGATTGGCTGGCGCGGGCAGAGAAGGGGCTGGTTGTCGATAATGAAACCGCGTGGCTCCATCTGGGCGCGGCGCGGCTGGCCCGGTTCGATGGCGATGAGTCACTGGTAAAGTCCGAGTTGGAAGCGGCGCACGAGGCTTTGCAGCAGGAATCATTGGATGCGGATTACCAGGATGGTGTGAACGTCGCCAATGGACAATTTCTCCGTCAGGCCATTGCTCGCCAATTCTTGCCGCAGGTGCACTATCCCACGGCTGACCCGGTGCTGATGTATCTGCTGGAGGCCACCGGAAACCCAAATTAAGTCGCTGTAGGGTGCATTTTTGTATCCTTCACGGGGATAATTTTATTAGTAAGGTGTATTCTTTACGCTTTTTTTATTTAAACCTCATGCATTATAGTTAAGTACACCGTCTGAGGACTTTATGCGCCAACTAACTATTGAGCGAGCCGCCTTTATCATCATATTTTTGCTGCTTTTTGCTCTGGCGACTCGTATCCCAACCGATACGGATACGTGGTGGCATATCCGCAGCGGCGAATACACACTCACACATGGCATGATTTATGCCGACCTTTTTTCATTTACCAAAGCTGGCGAACCCTGGATTAATCATAGCTGGGGATCGCAGTTGGTGATTTATGGGGTGTGGCAGCTCGCGGGCAATCTGGGGTTGGCACTGTATACCGCGGCGCTGGCGACGGCAGGCATGTACATGGTCTACCTGATGTGCGAGGGCAATGTTTATCTGCGCGCCTTTGCCCTGATCATCGGCGCGGCGACAGCGGCAGTCTTCTGGTCGCCCAGGCCGCAAATGTTCTCGTTCTTCTTTAGCGCGCTCCTTCTCTATCTGTTGTATCTCTATAAGCGCAAGCAGATTGACCGTCTGTGGTGGATTCCGCTGGTGATGCTATTGTGGGGCAACCTTCATGCCGGATTTTCCATCGGTTATATCCTGATGGGTGGCATGATCGCCGGAGAAGTTCTGGGCAATCTGTTTAGCTCGCAGTCCGACTATGTCGTCAGTTGGACCCGACTGCGCAAACTCGTGATCGTGAGTCTGGTTTCTGTGGTGGCATTAGTGGTCAATCCCTATGGCTTGCAAATCTACACGGTGCCTTTCCAGACGGTGAGCATTGGCGCGCTGCAAAATTTCATCCAGGAATGGAACTCGCCGAATTTCCACGAGCGTCAAACATGGCCGTTTATCGCACTGCTGCTTGGCACGTTGGGGGCGGCAGGTGCAAGCCGCAAACGGCTGGATTGGAGCGATTTCGTGCTGGTTAGTGGCACAGCCTTTATGTCGCTGCTGGCAGGGCGCAATATCGCTGTGTTCGCAGTGGTGGCGACCCCCGTTCTGACCTATCACCTTAACTCGGTGTTGGAAGAGCGTGGTTGGGTTTTGAACACCGTCAAACGCCCTACACGGATGATGTCGCGTTTAAACCTGCTGCTGGTCGTGGTGATCGGACTGGCAGCGCTGGCGAAGGTGCTGCTGGTGCTGGATGCTGAGACCGTTCGGGATGCCCAGGCGGATGTGCTGCCATTGGACGCCACTGCCTATCTCAACACCACCGCGCCAGAGGGGCCGATGTTCAACAGCTACAACTGGGGTGGATATCTGATGTTTGCTGCCCCTGAGTATCCCGTTTTTGTCGATGGTCGTACGGATCTCTATGGCGATGACCTGTTGACGACTTACCTGCGGACGGCAACTGGCGGCGAGGGCTGGCGTGACACGCTGGATGGCTATGATATTCAGCTGGTTTTTGTTGAAAACGGCAGCGGGTTGGATCGCGCTTTGCGCAATGAACCCGGTTGGACACTCAATTATGAAGATGATCTGGCTGTGATTTACACGCGGGAGGGTCAGGATGCATAACGCTGGCTCGAACCGTGACAGCCTGACGATTGGCGGCTTGCTGGGTGATTTCCGGCTGCTGCTTATTCTCTTTATCAGTTTTCGTGTCATGCTGTTGATTGTCTACCAGCCGTTGCTGGTCGATGGCGTGGAGCGTGGCCTGGGAGCGCAGGGTGACCGGTTGTATCACTATGCGTTGGCGGAGTTGACGGCGCAGGATCAATGGCCGTTCCGTGATTGGTGGAGCGAGTTCCCACCAGTATGGTACTGGCTGACAACCGCCGTTTACCAGTTCCAGGGTGCGAATGCTAATTATGGCTCGTGGTCCATGCTGCTTGGGTTGATCGTGTTGGTGTTTGATGTCGGCAATCTCATCCTGATTCGCAAGATTGGCGAACACCTGCACGGTCCAAACACTGGCATGACGTTGGCCTGGGTTTATGCAATGACTTTTGCGCCGATGGTTTTTATCTGGTGGAACTTTGAGACGTTGGTGGCGTTTTTCCTGCTACTAGGGATGTGGTGGCTGCTCAAGGGAAAGGAGAATCGTTCAGCAGTTGCGATTGCGCTTGGTGCGCTCACCAAGTTCACCCCGGCGCTAATTCTGGGAGCGGTCTGGCGTTTCCGTGATGTTCGCGCAGCGCTGAAGTACACCCTGGTCACTCTGGTCGTGTTTGCGCTGGCTTATCTACCGTTATTTGCGCAAAACGCCGAGATGACCCTGCCATCATTGACTGCACAATTCAGCAAGCCTTCTTATCAAACTGTGTGGGCGCTGCTGGATGGAAATTACACCACGGGCAATTTCGGCAGCATCGAAAGTCATTTTGATCCCGCGCAGGCCGCAGCGTCCACTGGAAATCCAGCAGTTGTTCCCTCATGGCTTCGCTTAGGTTTGGCGGCGGCGGTGGGGTTATTGGTGTATGCGCGCACGCGCCGTTTTGATGATCGGGGATTGGTGGCATTTGTGGGCATTACGCTGCTGATTTTCTTCTTGCAGGCACAGGGTTGGAGTCCGCAGTGGTTGGTCCAGATAATCCCATTGGTGCTGCTGACCTTCCCAACCAAAAATGGCGTGCTGATCGTGGTGATTCTCAGTCTGGTCACATTTGTTGAGTATCCACTGCTGTTTATCCGTACGGGGGATAGTGGTGGTGTGATTGAAGGAGCGCTGGTGCTACCGTTTACTGCACTGGTGCTGACGCGTACTTCGATCTTGATTGGTTTATGTGTTGCGTTTTACCAGCGGCTACGACAAGAGCCGGTGTTTCGTCAATGAGTAAGGAGTATCTCAAATGACCAACATTCCCAAGATTCAATCTCTCGCTCCGGACCGGATCAATCGCTGGGAGTACATGACTCTGAGCTACAACTACTCCTACGGTTCAACCACCTACGAAATCAACGGCGAAAAGGAAGTTCGCCTGAAAAATGTGCCGCTGCACGAGGCACTCTCCTTGCTTGGTCAGCAGGGCTGGGAACTGGTCAGCATTGCTGAGGGCAAGCTCTACGTGTTGAAACGCCCTGCCTCAACGCGAACCAAAACTGCTTCTACGCCGGAGAAATAGGCATTTAATCCCGTCGCGCTCATCTGGCTCTGAGGTATTATAGATGCAATGCTGAAAGTCGGAGGAGGATGCTGATGAGTCAGGTTCAGTATGGTGGGCAGACCCTATCCAGTGAGCAGCTTGCTCATTACCGGGAAAGTGCGCGGAAGGTTTTGGGGAAAGGCTATAACCTGTTTGCCGAGATGGCACTGCGAGTCATCGCGAGTCACGAAAGTCTGGCGCTGGAGTTGACGATGCTGCGCAGGACGCGAACGGAAGGGGAATTTGAGCTGGATTTTCTCTACCGTGAGAACGAAGATCTGCGTTTGCGGGTGAATCAGCTTGATCAGGAGCGCCGGCAATTAAAGGCTCAGGTCAAGCAGTATCAGCATGAAATTAATGTGCTGAAGCGCGGCAAAATTGACTTACCGCCCTCATGGGAATAAGTCAGAATAACAAAAATGATGTACATTACAGGGTAGCTGACCCCACTTACAGGAGGATGTATGTCGAATGCGAAATTGCAGGCTGCACGTGAGTTTATCCTCAGCGAGCAGTATGATACGGCCAGAGCGATTCTGAGTACCATGAAAGCCAGCTCAACTGCCCAAAAGTGGCTGGCGAAAATCAATGAGATTGCACCTGCAGAGGGGGATGAGATGCATCCGTGGGAGTATCAGGAAATCTTCGTGAAGGCGGCGGACCAACTACCGCAGGATGTCGCGCAGGTGATTGATGACCGGCGTTTTACCACCGTCGATCATTTCTATACCCGCTTGCTCAATCAGTACGGCGCTGAAGGGTGGGAACTCGTCTCTGAAGACCTGCATGGTGGCGATGTGGTCCGGCTGCTGTTTAAACGTCCCGCGCAAAACGGTGCTGCTCACTAAGGACCATGCATGGCGCTGCTTCGCCCCAAAATCATCATTCTGACCGCGTTAATTCTGCTGGTACTGGTCGGAGATGTGGTACTTACGCATCATTACCTGACGGAACCGTATCCCGGACACAATGATTTCCTGCCACATTGGGAGGGCGCACGTTCTTTCTGGCAGGAGGGGATAAGCCCTTACGATGCGCGTACCACGCTCAATATCCAGATGCGCATGTTTGGGCGGGAGGCGCAGCCAGGGGAAGATCCTAACTTTTACGCTTATCCTTTCTTCTACACGTTTTTTTTGATCCCTCTGACGTATTTCAGCTACGATTGGGCAGCGGCGATCTGGATGGTGCTGCTGGAAGTTTGCCTGGTGGTGTCTGTATTCTTGCTGCTTGATCTTTTCCGTTGGAAGCCACGCCCGTTATTGTTGGCATCGCTGCTGCTGTGGACGATCATCAGTTATTATCCCGCGCGCGGATTGTTGTTGGGGCAGGTATCCCTTGTAGTTTACTGCCTGGAGGTGCTCAGCCTTTGGGCGCTGGCGCGGGGGCAAGATCGGCTGGCCGGGGCGGTGCTGGCGATTTCGACGCTCAAGCCGCAGATGGCTTTTCTGCTGGTGCCGCTGCTGCTCTTGTGGGCATTGCGAGCAAGACGGCGTGCCTTTGTCATCAGTTTTATCGCCACCTTTGCTGCTTCAATGGCGCTGTCGTTTGTTCTGCTTCCCTCGTGGCTCAGTGATTGGCTTGACGTGGTGCGTCGCTATCCTGAGTACACAGCGGCGGCCTTTCCTGATTCCGCTGGATCTCCAGTATGGATTCTCTTTGGCTATTATCTAAACGTAGGCGATGTGGTGCAGGGCATTGTCAACCTGGCGTGTGTGGCGGTGCTTCTGTGGAGTTGGTATCTGGTACTCATCAAAGGGCGCGAAGAAACCTTGATGTGGTCCATCATGATCACCCTTACCATCACCAATCTGGTCGCGTTCCGCACCGCAACGCCGAATTATGTCGTGTTTACTATTCCGCTGGTCTATTATCTCAAAGTGATCGCTCAGCACAGTCGTCGCTGGGGTGGGTTGTGGGCCGGCGTGGTGCTGCTGGCGCTGCTGGTGTTCCATTGGGCGCATTTTCTCATCACCATCCAGGGGCGGGGCGATAGTGAGCATGGCAGTCTGCTGCTGCCCTTGCCATTCGGGATGCTGCTGGTGCTGCTCCTGACGCGCAGATTGTGGTGGCGTGCTCAACCCTTACTGGAAACAGCAGGGTCTTCGCAGCGAACCCATGCATCTATGCCACTGCAAGGGGAAGACGCTCCGTGACCAGACGCGACTGGTGGATATTTGGAGTGGTCGCGTTGGTGGGTGCCTTCCTGATGACGCGTGGTATGTTTGAGCAACCGGGTGGCTTTACCGACGTCTTTTATCATTATAATGCGGCGAATCGCCTCGTAAACGGCGAAGGATTCACGGACCCTTATCTATGGGTTTACGTCGGTATGCCAGATGGCTTGCCTGCACCTTCGCATCTCTACTGGATGCCCCTCACGTCATTACTGGCGGCTGTCGGCATGTGGCTGCTGAACGCGCCCGGTAGTTATGCGGCTGCGCAGTGGCCGTTCGCTTTGATGCTGGCAGGCGCGGCGCTGACTGCGTTTTATCTGGGCAGTCGTTTTGGCAAATCACGGCGTCATGCCTGGTTTGCCGGGTTGATCACGTTATTTGGTGGATATTATCTGCGTTTCTGGGGGGCAACCGATACCTTCGCTCCCTATGCGTTTATCGGCTCTTTTTGTCTGGTGACAATGGGCTTTGCAGTTACAACCGAGGCTCGACGTGCCTATCCTTGGGCAGCGGCCTGTGGTGCGTTGGCCGCGCTTGGTCACCTGACTCGTGCGGATGGCGTACTCTTGCTCATGGTCGGGGTTGTGGTAGTGCTGTGGCCTGCAAAACGTCTATTAAGGAGCAGAATAGCGCTGGCTGGCGTCATGGTCGTGGCATATCTGGTGGTGATGTCGCCCTGGTTTATGCGTAATCTCGATGTGGTTGGCTCTCCGCTGCCTATTGGTGGTGCACAGGGCATCTGGTTTACAGAATACAATGACCTGTTCAGCTATCCGCCGGATGCCAATCCGCAGACATTCTTCGCCAGTGGACAGGTGTTCGCCTCACGTTGGGAAGCATTCGTCAACAACCTGGGAACATTTGTCGCAGTTGAAGGCATGATCGTGCTGACTCCGCTTATGCTAATCGGATTATGGACGCGGCGGCGGAATGTATTTTTGCGTGGATTCTGGCTGTACGCGCTTGGCGTGCACGTGGCGATGACAATCATCTTTCCCTTTCCGGGTTATCGCGGTGGGCTGCTGCATTCAGCGGTGGCGCTGCTGCCCTGGTGGGCAGCGCTCGGCGTGGTGGGCTTAGATGATGTGGTGGACTGGATTGCAAAGCGCCGCCGTGCCTGGAATCCAGGTGTGGCGAAATCGATCTTTTCGCTGGCGCTGATGGTTTTTGTTGTTTTCCTGAGTCTGTCCATCGCTTTGCCTCGGCGGGTCAAAGCGCAGGTGCCCGCACTGTACCAGGCACTCGACCAGGTGCTGCCTGATCAGTCACGGGTGATGATTAACGACCCGATGCAGCTCTATTACTACACGGGTCATGGTGGAGTCGTGCTGCCGAATGAAGTTGCATCGGTCATCCCGCAGATTGCCGCGAAATACGATGTGGATTACCTTTTGCTGGAAGTGATCCAGCGTGGCGAAGAGAAAGCGGTTGCAGCCCCGGCATCGCTGGTATCAATTGTGGATGCCCCGCCAGACTTTCTAATTCCCCTTGATGTTGATTTACCGGGTGCGATCCTTTATGAAATCCATTATTAAACGCTACGATGCGCTGCTGCTGGCACTCGCTCTGGTACTGGTAATCCTCTACGTTGCGACCGCAGGGCAGGGCTTCCCGCTGGATGATAGCTGGATTCATCAGGTTTATGCGCGCAATCTGGCCGAGCGTGGTGAATGGGCATTTGTCCCCGGCCAGCCGAGCGCAGCCTCGACCTCACCGCTGTACACGGTTCTGCTGTCAATTGGGTATCGCCTGCACATTCCCTACATGCTCTGGACCCATGCGTTAGGGGCGTTTGCACTGCTGCTCTGTGGCATGATTGGCGCTCGAATGGCTGAACGCCTTTTGCCCGGCAAAACTTATGCAGGCCTCATTACCGGCGTAACGCTGATTGGGGCATGGCATCTGGTATGGGCGGCAGTGGCTGGTATGGAAACGATGCTCTTCGCCATGCTCACACTGCTACTGATGGCTGTGAGCTGGCGCGAACTCGACTCACGCAGCCCTGAAACCCGCGATATTTTGCCGCGCGGCGGATTGTTTGGCGTGGTGGCGGCAGTTACGACCTTGGCCCGGCCCGAAGGTGTCATGTTGGCAGGTGGAGTCGGCCTGCTGACGCTGGTTTTCCGTCCGCAAGGCACCTGGCGCGGAGTGGTTTTATGGGGAATAGGTGCCAGCGCAGCCTTTCTGGCTGTGATGGCACCCTATCTGC
>JAIOHN010000165.1 GCA_019912985.1 Anaerolineae bacterium
TGTGGAAGCGGTGCGCCATGCGCGCGCAGTCAACAGCGAAATTCGCCGCCTGACCAGCATGGATGAAGATGAACTGTTTACCTATGCCAAAGATATTCAGGCTCCCTACGCGCTGGTCAAAGAGACGGCGGAACTGGGCCGTCTGCCAGTGGTCAACTTTGCGGCAGGTGGCGTTGCGACTCCCGCTGATGCGGCATTGATGATGCAGTTGGGTGTTGATGGCGTGTTCGTCGGCTCCGGCATCTTCAAGAGCGGCAACCCGGCCAAACGCGCCAAAGCGATTGTCGAAGCAGTGACGCACTACAACGACCCCGACATTCTGGTCAAGGTCAGCCGTGGCCTGGGCGAAGCGATGGTCGGCATCAATGTCACCACCATGCCCGAAACTGACAAAATTGCCGGACGCGGTTGGTAAAAATCCTCTATGCCCCCTGCGTGAACATACTGCTGCAGGGGGCAAATCAGGTATGATTGAAGTGTCGTAAGTAAAACACCTTTATTTTTACGCTTAAAATGGGACAGCATGAGTACGATACTTATTACCGGAGCCAGCGGACTCATTGGTCGCGCACTGGCAGCAAGCCTCGCACCACAACACGAAATCATCTGCATGAGCCGTCACAATCCCAAACTGGACCTGCCCTGGGTGCGCGGCGTGTTCAGCGAATTCGAAGATTTGCGACAACTGGACCAGTACAATTTTGATGCAGTCATCCATTTAGCGGCAGTCACAGGTGGGTGCTTCGAACGTGAGGGCATCCTGGTGAATGTCGAGGGAACGCGCTGCCTGATGCGCTATCTGATGGATCGCGGCTGCAAAAAGTTTGTAATGGCGAGTTCGATTGCGGCGGTTGGTTTTCAGAATATGAGATTTCGACCGCTTCAGTTACCCATTCCCGATGAGCATCCTTGCCTGGATCGCGATGGGTACGGTTTGTCAAAATACCTGATGGAAGAAATCACGAAGTATTATCAGCGGCAGGATGAAACTTTGGATGTCATCAACCTCCGCCTCGCAAGTGTGCCAGCAGACGACCGTGTGCCACCCCTAAAAACAGTATCCCCTCTGGGTGCCTGGGCGATAGGCAGTATTACGGTCATGAAGCTGAGCGACGCTGTGCGCGCGTTCACCTGCGCTGTGGAGGCAGCCTACAAACCAGGGGTGCGCATCCTGAATGCGACTGCCCCGAAAGCCTGGGCAGCTGATCCAGTGGCCGACATCCTGCGCAGTTGGTGGGGTGATGAGGTGGATGTCAGTCACTTCGAGCAGCCGGGCCATGAGTATGATGCAGTTTTTGATGTCAGCCGCATTCGAGACGAGCTTGGATTTGTGGCTGAACATCTGCCCTAGGTCAAATACTCCCCAAAAACAAATATCCTCTGACTCTTGGCAAACTTGACAGCCCGATTCAGCGGAAAATGTCCAATCACTGGCAAATGACCGCTCCTATCTGACAGACACTTCTGATGAGATGATCGCTTCTGCGACCGAATTAGACCCAGAAACCGTGGATGGTGTTGAGATGCGTGTTTTCGAGGTGAAGATCGATACACTAAAATCGCTCATCCTGTCGGCTGAACTCTAGTAGTGCCCGCCGAACAGAGCTTTCACTGAAATCAGGCAGCAGCGCCAGCCATATTCACAGATACAGACTCGCGGTCCGTCTGGAGCAGTCGCAGGGAAACCAGAAACACCCAGATCATCACCCCGGCAATAAGCATCCACTCGAACACGGTGACATTCCAGACTGCCACGCGATCAGTCGGAGCAGCCAGGGCATCTCCAGAGAGGCCGCTAATGCTGCTGAGAAACGCAATAAAGCTCAGCACCGTGAAAACCCCTGGAATCACCAACCAACGCGGAAACAACGAAGAGCGAACAAAAAGTATGTAAATCGAGAACAGCGCAACCATTATCCAGCCGGTGTTAAAGAAAGTCAGTGCAACCTGTGTGTGCGCTTCCAAATTGTTCATCGGGAAAACACCCACCAACATGCCAGATATGCCTGCAATCAAACCGACCAGGCCAAACAGGTATCGAAACCAACCCTTGAGCAGGGTTGCCAGCCCAACTAAAAAGATTACCAGAAAGATGCCGCCGATAATCAGGCTGGTGTTAAACAATGCCGCTGCAGATGACACGCCTACCTCGCCCAATTCCGACACAAAATGGTTGAGCGGTGAGTATGACTGCCCCTGCTTACCCACATAAACCAGCGCCGTGATGACAGACCCGATGGTGATTAATATAGAACCGACGAAGCCTGCTAAATAAATAATTCGATAACGATTTAATTTCATGAACTATCCGATTCTGTCTCTTCGTATGCATTTTCAGCATTGTAGCCTGATTGCCTTGAGCAGACAACGAATTACTGAGCTTTAGCGATATGCGTGTATAGCGATTTGCTGGTCCACTCCGAGGCTTTGATATTCTAAAATGTGCCTGAAACTCTGCATTATTGGCCGCTGGGGGTGGTATCGCGAATCATGAGATTGTCGAAATCAGCAGTCGTGCCGCCATCCACGCCCAGCGCGACCGTCCCGCCCAGGACATCGACATTATCCAGCGCAACCAGGAAGCGCTCGTTGGCAAAGAATGCCACCTTATCGTTCTGCGTGACGACCGTTAAGGTCACCCAATCACTGCGCGTGTCGTCGGGGTCATTTTCCAGCAGCAGGCTATCGTAATAAACGATTTCGTCGGTTGCGTTGCGCAGGCGGACAACTGCGTCAATCGTGCCGTCCAGATTACGCCGCAACTCAAGGCGATAACCTGTGAGGTCTGCGCCAGTAATGGTGGGTTTGGTGCGCACACCAAGCCAGGCTGTACCAAAGTTATTGCCTGGGAAGCGCACATCGGTGGTGACGTAAATATCCGTTGAGTCGGTATAACTGCGCGTATCATTGCCCTGTCCGAAAATCCCCAGGCCAATCACATTGCGGAAAAGTCGCCAGGTCGGGCGACCCTGATGTGTGATACGCAGAAAAGCCTGGTGATCTGGCGATTGAGGGTCATTGATGAACTGCCCTGGTGCATCCTGAGCATCCTGCCACCAGTCGTCTGTACGGAAAGGATCGTCAAAGTTCTCGTTAAGATCGCTGCTGAGCAGCAGAAAATCGCGATTGTTGACCTCATTGATCAGCGCATAGGCAAAGCGTGCGCCCTCGTTGGCACTGGTGGAGGTTTCCGCAATCAAGCAGTCATCGATTCGCAGTTGATCGCGCGCGCCAGTCTCGAACTCGATCACACCTGCGCCCGGGGAATTTTCAAGCGTATCCTCAAAGAACACTCGCCCATCACGATAGATCCGCAACACATCCCCAATGAATGTCAGCCTGATTTCATCCCACTGACCACGATTGTAGAAATTTGACACGAAGAAGGTTTGCACCACTTCATCCAGGCCGCCGAGATGCGTAATGGTCAGGTGTCCAGCCTCACCTCTCAGCCACAGGCTGCCGCCGGGCGACTTGCGTACGCGGATGCTAAAACCACCTTCTTCCACCCACAAGCGGCAGGACAGGCTTATATCGTCTATAGGCTGCATCAGCGGCATCACGGTAACGCCATTTTCCATGTGGAAATACTGATTTCCGTTTTCTTCAGTCTCCAGGGAAGTCCGTGTGATATTGGTGGTTTGCTGCCAGGCAAGCGGAATGGTCGGGCTATCAAAATGGGTGCTGGCCGGTTCAGCTCTTTGAATAAGCAGATCGTCAAAACGCACCGGTGGCAGCGCCTGCAAAAGGATTTCACCAGAGGTCAGCGAAGGCAGGATTTCATCGGTGTAGATCATGGTCAGCCGCTGATCGAGATAAATGAAGATTCGATTGCCATCTAACCAGATGCTGATGTCATACCACTGCTCGCGGGCGATGGACACATTGGCGGAGTTCAACACGCGCTCCGTCGCCCGGTTGAATACGTCAATGGCTGGCGCGTTACGCTTGAGAAGCATCAAACCGGGCAGGATTTCAAGAACGTTGTATCCATCATCCGAGTAACGGAACACAATACGAGCAGCATCCGCTGTCGCGTCCAGATTGACGCGGAAGTTAATGATCAGGTTGGTTGCATTTGATTCAACCCATTCCGGCTGCGACAATCCCGCCACCCGCAGCGGATACTGGAGATCACCGGTTACCAGCAGGACATTGCCAAAGCCCTCATTCACCACCTGCCAGCCGGACGGGTCAAAGTCCCAACTATCCAGCACACTCAAGTCCTCGAAATCGGCTGAATACGGCAAACGCCCCGGCGGAATAGGCGTTGGCGATGGGATAAAGGTCGCGGTAGGTGATGGCTCAGTTGTACTGGTTGCCGTGGTGGTTGGCGTCGGTGAGACCGTTGGAGTCACGGTCGGCGTTTCGGTTGGCGTATTGGTCGGTGCTGCCGCTACTGGCACGACCGTCAACGCTCCGTAGGCGTTCACCAGCGACGATGACGTAGTTACCCAACCACGTAAACCATTAGTAAGTGCCACCAGAAACCAGGCACCATCCTCGCTCACGCCAACGATTTCGACCGCTGAACCTGCTTCCAAAGTTGCCACTTCGTAGTATTGCGATCCCGGGCCACCACGGACGGTAATATCACGCAGCAGTTCGACCACTGGCGTTGCCGGGGTGACGGTCAGGGTTGCGCTGGGAGTCAGGCTGGGAGTCAGGCTCGGTGTGGTTGTGGCCGTTGCGGTGAGGGTCGAGGTTGGCGTCCAGGTGGGCGTGTCACTCGGTGCAGAGGCTACCGGCACGACTGTCAGCGCGCCGTAAGCGCTCACCAATGAAGCTGAGGACGTAATCCATGCCTGCTGACCATCCGCCAGTACAACCAGATACCACGCACCATCACTGCTGATCCCAACAATATCCACCTGCTCGTCAGCATCCAGTGCGGCCACCTGTGGATACTGCGAACCCGGCCCACTGCGGGCAACCAGATCGCGCACCAGCACGACCACAGGTGTCGCTGGCGTCGTCGTCAAGGTTGGAGTCGGTGTTTCAGTGGATGTGGCCGTCTGTGTGGGTGTCAATGTGCTGCTGGCGGTCGGGCTAGGTGTGTGAGTGGGCGATGGGGTCGTCGTTGGCGCAGCGGTTCGCGTAGGAGTCTTGGTCGGGGTGTCCGTTGGCGCGGCAGCTACTGGCACCACCGTTAGCGCTCCATAAGCTGTCACCAGCGAAGCCGACGAAGTCACCCAACCCTGCTGTCCATCTTCCAGTTCGACCAGGAACCACGCGCCATCACCGCTAATGCCGACAATATTAACCCGTTCGTCCGCTTCCAGGGCAGCGATCTGTGGATACTGCGAACC
>JAIOHN010000166.1 GCA_019912985.1 Anaerolineae bacterium
CCTCGACCAGCGCCAGTCCTTCGCCAAACACATAGTTGGGCAAATCAACCTGGCGCAGCACCGCACCGGTTTCCGGCTCCACCTGCCGCAAACTGGATTGGCCGTAGCGCCCCGTGCTTTCGTAGAACAGGCCATCCTGCAAGATCAGGCCCTGGGTATAGGCATTAGGATCGTGGGGATAAACGGCGACCACTTCTGGCACCAGTTGCTCTACAGGGGGCGTTTCCTGGCCCGGTACGGCGAAGACAACAACGGCCAACACAGCCACCAGCAGGCTTGCAATATTCATGGGTTTTGCTCCTAGTTAGCGTAAAACCGAGGTCGTAGATACAAGAGGAAATACCAGAGGATCTGGCAGTTCGTCAAGCGCGGATGAGTCCACCAGTGTACCGTTGACCCGCAAACTGCTGAATAATTCAGGCAGCAAATCTCTGACATGGTCGGCTTCATCTATGGGCGAACTGATATGACACACCACCAGATTCTTATTATTCGGCAGTTCCATCGCCAGCAAGACCGTCACCGTGCCATCCAGGTTGTTGAGCAGATAATAAGCAGCATCATGATGATCCCATTCAAAAGCGACCGGCTCACTGACAAGGGCATTCCCCACATAATCCGGATTGGTCACGATCTGACTCAGGACTGACCATGCGATATTCACATTGCTGCGCTGAGGAAGGTGAAATTTCTCCACCGACATCGCAAAGATATGCACCAGAATGCCCTGAAGCGACACCGCATCGGAGATTAACGCGGCGCGTTCATTGAGCACGATACCCGCATCCGTGTTATAGCTGGTCCACCCCGCAGGGATTTTAATCGCCAGCGAAACCGTCCGTGATTTATGCTCGGTCCAATCCTCTCGCACCACGGTCGCGGTGGGATGGATGGCGGTTGCGGTCTGGGTTTCGATATTCTGGGTCGTTACTATTTGATTAATGTGTCCCTGGCAGGCACTCAAATTCACAAGCACAAGGAGCAGTGCTAATTTTTTGTGCATCACCGATTACAATACTCAGCTTGTTTACCATTACCCCCAACTCATGCTAACACGAGCTGCGGTCTGTCGTAAACAATGCTTAACGACTTCTCATGAAGCCAGGGCCATCAGGGGGCCAGCCGACGCCAGATTAATTCGACCAGCCAGCGCAGTTCGGCCATGCGTAAAATCGTCGCCGTGACCAGGAACACCGCGACACTCAAAAGCCCACTCCCCAAAACCAGCAGCAGTTCACGTATCAGGCCACCAGCCCCAATCCAGGCAGTGAGATAAGGCAGCGCCAGCGTTGCTGTCACGCCCATTAACACTGAGGCCGCGCCTGCTTTGGCAATTGTCAGCAGCAGGCGCTGGTTGCCAAAACCTTGCAACCGCCGCGTGAGCAGGAATGTGGAAACCAGCGCGTGTACCACATGCTTGAGGCTGTCGGCAATCATGAGACTAAACAGCCCAAAGTGCGGGAACAACAACAGCGCTGTCACCATGTACAGCGTCAAACTGAGCAGGCCAACCAGTGCGGGAGTCAATGTGTCCTGGCGGGCGTAAAAGGCGTAGACCAGCAGCAAATCGACGGCGGCAAAGGGCAGCCCGATAAGATAAAGACGTAACGCCAGCGCAGTCGTCGCGGTATCCGCAGCGGTAAACGCGCCATGCTCAAACAACAGCGCGACAATCGGCTGTCCGAGCACAAATAAACCCACCGCTGCCGGTAAAATCAGCGTGATCGCCAGCCGCAGCCCCAACCCCAACGTATCGCGAAACGCGGTTCGCCCCTCTGGAGTGACCACTACCGCCTGCCGCGAAAGCGTAGGCAGAATGGCGATGCTGATGGCTGTGGCGATTAATCCCTGCGGAAACTGGATCAAGGTGGTCGCCAGTTCCATTTTGCTGATGCTGCCTTCGCCAGTCAGACTGGCGAGGTTATAGCTCACAAGACGAATGACCAGTGTGTCGATCACCAGTGAGACCATGACCGGCGCATACAACTTGAGGATGCGCCGCAAAGCCGGGTGACGCCAGTTAACCATCAGACGCAGATGCGAGCGATATAAACCAGGCAGCTGCAAGGCAAGCTGCCCAAACGCGCCGATCAACCAGCCCACCGCGACCACCGTAACGCCTTCCGCCGGACGCGCATTGAGCCAGGCAGGCAGCGCGCCATCGTTCAGGACGATAAGCACCTGCGGCGGTGGCGCAAATAACAGCGAAAACACCACGATGCTGCCATTAAATATCACACCAGCAAATGCAGGTAGTGTGAACTGACGCAGCGCGTACAACGTGCCACTGAGGATGGCAAACAGGCTGAGAAAAATGAGTGCAGGTGAGGTCAACCGCAGCAGGTGGGTTGCCAATGCCAGGGTCGGCTCACTGTAGCCGCTGCCCGGCATCTGCACCACTTGTGGCGCGAACACCTGCAACACGACCACCAGCAGCGCCATCATCGCCGTGACCAGACTCAGCAGCACGGATACCAGACGCCACAGCTCACCACGGCCTTTGACCGTGACCACCTCACTCAACACCGGGATCAATGCGCTGTTGACATGACCACCGATCAGCAAATCATAGAGCGCCCGTGGAACAATGATAGCCACGCGAAAAGCATCTGACGCACCTGTTGCGCCGAATAGATTGGTAATGACGATCTCGCGCCCCAACCCCAGAATCCGGCTGGAGATATTACCCAGCGCCAGGACACCCGTCGCCCGGGCAACGCCGGCATTGGTCTCCTGTTGGGTTTCCACAGGCGTACGTGCGGCTTCAACCGCAGGGTTTTCAACAGTCATGGCGGATTTCCACGTTTTTGTCAGGGGAGGTTCTTGATACGAGCAATGAGGTTGGAAGTGCTGTGATCGGGCAGATAGTCAATCAAACACACGCGTCCACCATAGGATTCAACGAAAGGACGCTCCGGCAGCGGCTTGGTGGCATAATCCCCGCCCTTGACATAAATATCCGGTTGCAGCGCCTCAATCACGTGCTGTGCCGTATCCTCTTCGAAGATGAGCACCCCATCAACCGGGACCAGAGCAGCTAACAGGCGTGCTCGCTCCAGGGCAGGCACCAGCGGCCTGCCCGGGCCTTTCAGCCGGGTTGTGCTGGCATCGCCATTAATGCCCACATAGAGCGCATCACCCAGCGCACGTGCTTTTTCCAGATAATCGAGATGACCTACATGCAGCAAATCAAAATGCCCATTGGTAAAAACGAGTGTTTTGTTTGCCCTACGCAGGGATTCGCGCCGTATGATGGCAACATCAAGTGGTAGATACTCACCCAAAGCATGAACCTTATTCCTTCAACGGCGCTATTCTAGCAGCAGAAAGGGTGCGCAACCAGCGTCACGGAAATCAAACCTCATTGCAAAGTCAATTTTGGATGTTGCAAGGCGGCGGTCTTAACATAACAACATGTCGTTATACTGAGGTGAAGAATGGACAATCCAAGAGTGATGGTGGTGCTGCCCACCTACAACGAAGCTGAGAACCTGCCGCGCATGATCGAGGCCATCCACAACCTCCATCTGCCCAACCTCCACATCCTCGTCGTCGATGACAACTCGCCGGATGGCACCGGTCGCATCGCTGACGAGTGGACGCAGCGCTTCCCTGATACCCTCCATGTCCTCCATCGCACCACCAAAGAGGGTCTCGGTGCTGCTTACCTCCATGCCTTCAAACATGCCCTCTCCCTCGATGCCGACTACATCATCCAGATGGACTGTGACTTCTCCCACCAGCCGCGCTACCTCCCCGCCATGATCGAGCAAGCCGCCAACCACGACCTGGTCATCGGCTCCCGCTACATCAAGGGTGGTGGGGTCGATGAACGCTGGAGCTTCTATCGCAAAGCCCTCTCCTGGTTCGCCAACCGCATCTATGTCAAGACGCTGCTCGGTGTGCCGGTCAACGATGCGACTGGCGGTTTCAAGCTGTGGAAGCGGGCGACCCTCATCGGGTTGGATCTGGAACGCATTCGCTCCAACGGCTACATCTTCCAGGTGGAGATGACCTACATTGCCTGTCGATTGGGCTACAAGGTGGCAGAAGTGCCAATCTACTTCCCGGATCGTGAGCTGGGGCATTCGAAGATGGACACCAACATCGCCTTTGAGGCGGCGTTGCGCACCTGGCAGGTGATGTTTCGTCATCACAACCTCACCCCTGCCAAGCGTCGCAGCGAAGCCTACAGCCTCTAGGTTCAGCAGGGTACCAGCACTTTAGCGCGTGTTGATCTGGACAATTTCTTTATAGCATGGGCGAAAGTTGATACTATACTGGGAATGTGCTTATTTTCTCAGTGATAGAAAGCCAATGCATAATCGTATCGAGCAAACGCGCATCAACCAGTTAATCTCGACTTATGGCCCCGATGAACTGCCACGGCTGTCGATGGACTTCGGGGATTATCTCTCACTGCTGTGGCGAATTGATCGTCATGCGGCTGAGCCGCTGAAAGTGAAATACTATCGGCGCTGTGCTCTGGCGCTGGCAGCCGGACTGGGTCTTAAAGGACGCAGCATTTTCCGGCTGGTGGAGGTTACGCCGCCGGGTGAACTCTATAAGCAGCTTCCAAATGCTCCTTATCGCGGCACCAACCGCCTCATTGATGCCAATGATCGCAAAACCGCCATCGCGCAGCTTATCGTCCTGCGCGCCGATGTTCTGCGGATTGGCACCTACCAGGATCAGTGGCCTGTAAGCTGGCCGGGCAGCGGTATTGTGGATACTGAACTGCGCGAACGGGTTTTCGCCATTCTTTTCACCGCCTTACAGGGGCAGTTCAGCAGCTTTGGCCGCCTGCTGCTGGTGGTGGATATTGTGCTCTCCGACCTGCTTCTGGGCATCCAACCCGCAAAGGAAATCAAAGTTCACCAATTGATCACCGATTATGGCTATCCTGATCCAGCGGATAGCAAAGTGCGATGGGAGTATTACAGTTCAGAATAACGGGTCAGGTCATGTTCGACGACGGCCTGCGACTCACACGACGAAGTTCGTCTTGACATAACGCACACCCGGCACCTTTTCAACTTCCGCCGTCAACGCTGCCACATCTATCCCAGCTGGCAGATGCCCGGTTAACACCACCGCGCCATATTCAATATTGCAATATACACCCACTGGAATCACCTGCCCTACACCGAGCCGGATGTCTTCGTCGTCAAACAGACCGCTGGCATTGACCTCCGTCACACCTTTCACCTGGCTGATAGTTTCTGTCAGATAGCGCTGCGTAATCGGCGTCTTCAGATAACCAATCAGCGTGACTTTGCCTTCCAGGACCGTAAATTTCACATGATGACGATCATTCATCATGGGTGGATAACGCCTGATGAGATGCTCGATATCTGCTGCAATGTCCGCATCAGGGCGAGTAGTGGCAATATTGGTCTCAGCCATATTGTGCTCCGCATGATTGAAGTTCATTCCTCTTATTGTGACGTAAGGCGCGTCAGATTGCCAAGTACCTTTTGCTTTTTTTCCGAATCGCAATTCCTCGTTATACTTTGTGCGGATTCAACATCGAGAAGATAGAGGGTGATTATGACTGAATCCCAGGTCGTGCTGGAAGCGCGTGGCCTCACAAAGCGATTCCCCGGCGTTCTGGCAAACGACCATATCGATCTTAAATTGTATAAAGGACAGGTGCTGGGTCTGCTGGGCGAGAATGGCGCTGGAAAATCCACGCTGATGAACATGATCTACGGCCTGTATACGCCTGATGAGGGCGAAATCCTCATCAATGGTCAGATCGTCCATATTAAAGACCCTAATGA
>JAIOHN010000167.1 GCA_019912985.1 Anaerolineae bacterium
TGTTACGCGTTTTTAGTTTTTCAAAGGACTAAAGTGTTACTCCGCAAAAGAATTCAAAAAACCGAACGTCTTTCAGTGCCCTGGGGCGGAGGAAATAAAAAGGGTTGAAATTTTGGAGGTAACGTGTCCCCACTGCCACCAGGAAGGTACGGCGTCGGTTGAACGTGGTACAGCAAAGAAGGCAAGTTGCAGGAACGCATCGTTATCAAAAATAATAAAATAACCGTGTACGACAGCAGTGGCAAGATAAAGAACCGCGCAGTTGTCAGAGATGGGCATATAACCGTGTATAGCAAGGAGGGGGCGGTAGTGGGCAGGGTGGTCGTCGGAAATGATTAAATCCTAACCCAAACGGGCCGGAAGAGATTATAAATGCCTATAAGTATTCATTATCGTTTCAACAATAATATGTTCTTTATGGTACTACGCGATTCATTAATGATGGCGTTCGGGTTAGTAATCCGAAAACTTTTCGCTGGTTCAATCTCCATCTGCGAAGCAAGAGTAAGGGGGTGTTGCGTGCAATGAGATGGCTTTCGTGCGCTGTTTGACATGCTGTCTGTGCTTGGTATAATGCATAATGGCTTTGATATGAGGTTTGTTACATCACGTCGTAAACGATAAAAAGGAGAGCAGAGATATGGCAAAAGAAATACATTTATTAAGCTTACCCGTAGAAAAGAATTTATGTAATAAGTGTAGACCCGTTAATTTGTACCAATAGAAAGGATTTTAATGATGACTGACTGGTTTATTCCTGAAATGGAAGAGTTTGAAACGCAGCGGGCCCTTTTAAATCTGAACCTGAATAAAGCCATTCGTTATTACCGCGAATTGATAGTGCCGGGTATTGGCGGAGTATGGTTTGTCCGCCAGCTATCGTGGGCGGCTGCCGGAATTAAACTTGCAGAAGAGATACATAACTTTAGACCGGTAAAAATTGCCAATGCGATTGAGGCTCTGGCATGTAAGCTGGCATGGCGGCAGGATCGGAATCAAGAAGGTCTTCGCGGTAAAAGAGCCTTTAATAGATATTCTGATGCATGGAGTTTTAAGGAGCTTTCGCAACCCAAGTTTTACGTACGTATCCCGTTTCGTTCCTCAACTGTTCGCGCTCTTTCCAGTCTTGGATTAACTGAGGGAAGTCGGTTTAATTCAATGGAATTGACTAAGAACGGATCATGCCTGGCCGAAGCCTTTTTAAGCCAGAAAAGAGGCAAAAGCATCCGAAAGGCTATTACAGACTGGATTGGTGGCGATGAAATAAGAAATATTGTTGATGGTTTATGGAGAGATGCTACAAGTGAGGAAAAACAGATTACGTTGGATCGTCTTATGACAAATACAAACGATTCTTTGGCGAAGAGCGAGCGCAGGGCATGCTTGATTAAAGCATTTGGTAATTACAAAAAAGAAGACGTACCGGATTTAGATAGTGTAAAAAAGCATCTTCAGCCCGATCAGGTAATTGAAATTAAAACGGCGCAAGCGTTTGATGCACTTCTTAAAACGGGCCGTGATTTGATTTATGAATGCGCTGAAATAATCGATAAAGACAACATCCGGATTATCGGAAAATTAGCCGACAAACTAGATAAAATGCTGAAAAAATTGCGCTCTGCAGCAAACATATTCCATGAATGTGCGAATAAGTCGAAGAAGCAACACCAGGATGCGGCTAATTTTACGAATGAGATTCTCTCAATTGATCTTGATAATGACGAGGAATTACTTCGAAAAGTGATTACACGAGACGGTGTTATTTTGAAATCTGCCGCCGAAGGAAACAAAATTGAAAAAGGCCCTCTTTTTTCAAGACGCAAAGAAATGGATGAAGGCGCGGGAAATGAAAAACAAGAGGAATTTGCAGGAATGGAAGAATCCTCAACTGAATAC
>JAIOHN010000168.1 GCA_019912985.1 Anaerolineae bacterium
GAGTTGGTCACCCAGCGCTGGCATAGTTCGTCCCAACCCCAGTTTGCCGTTGGCAATCCAATCGTAAATCTGCTGATCCGGGTGGTGCCAGGCGTGTTCGGTCGCGTCCAGCGCGGGTGCAGCCAGTTCGTTGGCATAGCCCTCCCCGTTTACACCGTGACACTCCGCACACCCCCTGAGATAGACTTCCCGACCTGACTCGACGGGGGATAATGTGGGGGTAGGTATCGGCGCAGTGGCGGCAGCGCAAGCGCCCAAACTGAACACCCAGAACGAGACCGCAATACCTGCCCAGGCTGAGCGGGCATGTGCCGGGATGATATTGCTGAAGCATCGTAAGACTGCGGACAGCCGGGTGTGTAACAGTCGAATGCGCTCCGTAGACAAAACCGCTTTCCCCCTTAAGATCGCAAGATACGATCTAAGAGCGTGTTTCTTAAGTCCAGTTGTAATGTTGAAATAAGTGATTTTGCAGTCAAAATGACCGTGAAATGCGTATTGGAACCACAAAATACCCAGAATTTAGCTTCGTTTTGGCTCAAAATCGCCCTGCATTGCACCGGATTTCATTACGAAAATACTTTCAAAACACGCTCTAAGCTCGACTTTGCACATAGATAGCTGAAAGAGGAAAGGCAGGATAAGCTGAACGAATCCTCTAGCGAAGGTTTCGAGCCATGCTTAACCTGCCCCCGGCAATGATAAACTTGTTGGAGCCATTTGCGCCATGCTTTCGTGGAACGACGACATGGCAGAAGGCGCAAGTGCTGCTGGTAGGGGCGATACTGACCCCAGGAAAGCGGGTGGTGACGGAAATGCTGCGGGTGATGGGCTTGAGTAAGAGCCGACAATTTGCCCAATATCATCAGGTGTTGAACCGGGCGCTGTGGTCGCCGCTGGCATTGGCGCAGGTTCTGCTGCGGTTGCTGGTAACGACCTTTGTGCCCGCCGAGCAACCGCTGGTATTTGGCATTGACCCGACGATTGAACGCCGCTGGGGACACAAGATTGCCGCACGCGGCATTTACCGGGATGCGGTGCGCAGCAGCGACAGTCATTTTGTGAAAACCAGTGGCCTGCGCTGGATTAGTCTGATGCTGTTGACACCGATTGGCTGGGCCCAGCGGGTGTGGGCACTGCCGGTGATGACGGTGTTGTCGCCCTCGGAGCGTTACTACCAGCAGCGCGGACGACAGGCCCAAACCCTGCTGGAACGAAGTCTGCAAATGGTCAAGCTGCTGCGCCGCTGGTGGCCCCAACGGGCACTGGTCGTGGTGGGGGACAATGCCTTTGCCGCCCTGGACTTTCTGGATGGGGTGCGGCAGGCAGGCGTGACATTCATTGCGCGGCTGCGGCTGGATGCCGCCTTGTATGAACCGGCGCCGCCTTACAGCGGCAAGGGTCGTCCGCGCAAAAAGGGGCAGCGTCTGCCCACCCTGGCAACGCTCTTGAGCGATCCCGCCACCGATTGGCAGCCAGTGACTGTGCCCTGGTATGACGGGCAGCAGCGCGACATGGAAATTTGCTCCGACACCGCCATCTGGTTTCACAACGGCAAAGCGCCGCTCCCCATCCGTTGGGTCTTGATCTGCGATCCGCAGGGGACCTACGCGCCGCTTGCCTTGCTCTGCACCGATCCCAAACAAAGCGCCTTGAATGTGGTTGGCTGGTTCGTCCAGCGTTGGCAGTTGGAAGTCACCTTTGAAGAAGCCCGCCGTCACCTGGGCATGGAAACCCAGCGCCAGTGGTCGGACAAGGCCATTGCCCGCACCACCCCCTTGCTGTTGGGCCTTTTTTCCTGGGTCACACTCTTGGCTCATGCCCTTTACTCGTCTCATCCCACACCTGTCCCACGTCAGGCTGCCTGGTACTGCAAATCCTTGCCCACTTTCTCCGATGCCCTGGCCCTGGTGCGTCAACATCTATGGTCTGCCTATCCGACTTTCCGAATATCTAGGGACGAACCTGATGTGCGAAAAATCCCCAAACCCTTATTCGATACCCTCATCTCAACCTTGTGTTATGCCGCTTGAATGTGCAAAGTCGAGCTAAGATCGTGTCAAGTTGTCCCGGTTGTACTGGCGCAATGATGAATTCGACAACCTGACCATTCTGGTCAACCACGAAGGTTTCAGGAACCCCTTGAATCCGATAGGCTTGTGAAATGCGTGTGCCCATGTCCGGGCCATTCAGGTAGGTGATGCCGAATTCCTCGATAAATGCGAGTGAACCCTGATCGCTGTCCAGATAAGCCACACCCACTAAAACAACGCCCTGATCTCGATACCGCTGCCAGACGCTTTGCAGAATAGGCGCTTCATCGCGGCAGGGGCCGCACCAACTTGCCCAGAAATTAATCACCACCACCTTGCCGCGTTGTTCAGAGAGGCGAAACTGTTCTCCGTCGAATGTCGTCAGGCTGAAATCCGGTGCGGGACCAGATGTTGGTTGGGTTTGGTTCTGCCGCGCAAGCTGCATTCCGACTACTATCGCTACCAGAACAAAACCTATGATGAGCACAACCGATCCCAGGCTGAAGCCACGACGAGGCGCTGGCTGTGCATCTTGCAGCAGTTCCTCGATGATCTGATCTGATCGTTCCATATCCGCTCCATCCTGCTTGCTCGATGTACGTTATTCCATTGCCGAGGTCCGCAACTCAAAAGGAACTATGTGAATGGTTTACCCGCCCTCCACGACCTTCTCGAGTGCCGTTCTCAGCGCTTCTTCATCGACCACACCGAAGAGGCGTTCCTGCTCCTGACCCTCCGGCGTGAAGATCACGAAACTGGGATGGCCGGGCAGCGATAAGCGATTGAATGTGGACTCGCCGTCTGCGCCATCGGCTGCGTTGAGACGAAGGAAGAATATCTGGTCTGCAAATTCATCTTCTAACCCATTCACGATGGGTGTCATCTGCGTTCAGCGCGGTCAGTTGTCGGTGAAAAAGAAGATGAACGTCGGCTTATCCTCGGCCAGAGGCAGCGCTTCATTTACTGCTGGGACAGATGAACTGCGACCGCAGGCCGTCAGCAGCAGTAGGAGGGTTCCCAAAAAACCAATAAAGGTCGTTATCCGCATGATGTCGCTCCTCTAAATTCTTTAACCTTGCTGATTGGTGTATGCGCCTGAGCTGTGGACATAGACATAGCGCTGCACTTCGCCGTTCTCATCGGGTTCAGCATCGCCCATCCACTCGTATACATAGCGTGCATCACTAATGCTCATGTTGACACAACCATGACTCTGGCGATAACCAAACAGGTCATGCCAGTAGGTTCCGTGCAGACTGATGTCATTGTCGAAATATTGTATCCAGGGAATACTTTGCAGCGCATAGGCATCCGGCGCGCCCGTCGCACCCGACATCCCGTCAACCTCCAGTCGCGCCCAGACGGTGAAAACCCCTTCGTTTGTATCCCAACCGGGTAATCCGGTCGAAACCAGGGTCGCAAAAACCGGGGTGTCGTCTTCGTAGGCCACCAACGTCTGTTCATACAAATCGACAGCCACCCAGCGTCCCGACACGCCTTCAGGTCGCTCAACCTGTTTAACGACGGAGACAAATCGCTGATTCACCCACTGATCGGCGCCGATCATGTACCAGGCCCATCCCTCTGAGTCCATTGCTTCAGCGAAGATGTTGAGAATCTCATAACGAAGCGGGACCCGTCCAGTGGCTGGCGACGGCGGGCCGCCAGGATATTCGGAGGCATAAATGCCGGTGGTATCGACGACCCAGGCAAAAGTGTTTTCAAGCCCTTCCGACAATCGGACACCACTAAAATGTGATGCCTCAGTCAGGGTAGCCTCCCCCTGTGGAATCCACTGCCCACCCTCAATCTGTAACCAGCCATCAACGCTGGTATCAATTGTGCGAACGAAGTTGAAGCCGGATGGGATTTGTCCAACCATGCTGCCGCCGGGTCCGTCATAGAGGTTGACAGCATCAGGGCCAACACGCCAGAAGCTGTAGAAACTCAAGGTATATCTATCGAGAGCGATTCGCTCAACATTCGGCCCTGAAAAAGCTTCCATGAAAGCCAGACAGTCGGCAGTCGGCACAGGGTTTTCGACTGTGACGCTTTCACAAGCGCTGCTGGCATCGGCTGCCGGATGGAAAACGAGAAAGACAAATGACCAACTGAATAGATAAAGAACCCATTTCATCATGCTGAACCTTTGTCAAGCGGTGGATTCTCTAACCGTAACTGCTGGGCACGTGCCAGCTTCGTCCGTAATTCGGCTGCGGTTTCTGAAATGGCATGATCCACATAGGGAAAGGCGAGCCACACGCAGCCCAACCCGAAGGCCAATCCGCTGATGAGACGCATCCAGGAATTGAACGAGCCAAACGTATCGCCCACGTAGAACCAGGTGGGTAAAGCATTGCCCGTCAGGTCAGATAACCATTGGTTATGGTAGCGGAAACCGGCGACCAGACCGCCGTTGAAGTCGCTGAGCAGGTGGGTTGCGCCGTCAAGGGTGATCGGCATAAGCAGCAGCGCGAATGGCAGCAGACCGAGCGGGCGAACCGGACGGCGCTGTCGCAGCACGGCAAAAGCGATGCCCGCCAGCAGCGCCGCGCCGTACATGTAAACCATCCGGTCTGACCAGGCGACCTTCCAACCCAACGCTGGGCTGCCGAGGAAGGACCGGAGCATCGTCATATCAGTCGCTGTGTTTCCGGTTAAGGACAGGGGAAGCTCAGTGAGGTTGTACATGGGCTGCTGACCGAACAGGAAAAATGAGCGCTGCGCCATCTGGTGGCACATCGGGCTGTACAGAACATAAATCAATCTGCCTGGCCCTGTCCAGCCGATGTGCATCAACACCGGGGCGACAACCGGCAGCACATTCGCAACGCCAAATAAGATAGAGAAGATCAATACCCAGTGATCGAGACCCCACAGCAGCGCGCGCCAGGTGCGGATGATCCGCTGGCGCTTTAACGTATCTGAAACAGGCTGAGGGTGCGAGTAATCAGACATCCAATCCCCCTAAAGCTCACTGGCAGTACGCCCGGTGAGATACCCGATGTAGGCGGGCACGAGCGGCAGGACGCAGGGCGACAGGAAAGAGATCAGACCGGCGAGGATGGCAATCAGGTAGGTCGGGGCGCTGGCGCCGCCCAGCGGCACATCCAGGTAAAGCCCGCTGCGCTGCGCCCAGATGGCGATCAGGGTCAACTGGTTGGTCAGCAGCATCACCCCGATCCCGATCAACAGCAGACCGCTGGCGATCTGCACCTTGCGCACGTGCCGCCGGAAGCGGCGCACAACATGTGCCGCTCGACCCACCCCCGCGCCGATAATGAGGAAGGGGATGCCCAATCCCAGCGCGTAGCCGCTGGATAACAGCATGGCCTGCGTCGAGGTCTCCTGGCTGAAACCCATCGTCAGGATCGCGCCCAGCGTCGTCCCGATGCAGGGTGTCCAGCCAGCGGCAAAGAACACGCCCATGAAGGCAGAGGATAGCAGTCCAGTGCGGCGGCTGGTGTTCCATTGAGGACGGGTGTCATAGTACAGCCAGGGGATTCTGAGAATCCCCAGATTAGCAATGCCGAACAGGATGACGACCACGCCGCCAATCTGGGCGAGTTCTCTTTTGTAATCGCTGAAAACCTGCCCGGCAAACGTGGCCGCCCCGCCCCACCCGATGATGAATACGAGCGAAAAACCCAAAACAAACAGGAGCGCATGGGTGAAGGACGTGCCTGGTTTCAGCTTAGTCGTTGTCCCGGTCTCTTTTGCATCGGCTAAATCGTAATTCATGGATCATTCCCCAGTAAATCGCTATTACTCATTATGTTCACCATGCAGCAGCGAGGATTCCGTGTTTACAAAGTGAACGCATTAACTCGACCATTCGGCGAGTGTGCGACTTTCCCCGCCACTACACACTGCCCCTAATTCCGGTGTTGTTGATCCCTGTTCGTATTGTCGAAGAAATTGTTTTAAGCGTGGATCTTCAGCACGGTCTAGTTTCAACTGATAGCCCCAGGCGGCAGCGACAATGGCGCTGGGCAAGCCTGGATAAGGACTGAGCAGCCGATGACTGCTCTGTTGGGTCAGGTTACGCAACATATCCACCTCGCTGGCAGCCAAACCAGGATTGTAAGTAATCCACACCGCGCCATGTTCCAGTGAATGGACGGCCAGTTCATTCCGAACCGGCTGCTGATACACACCGCAGTTCTGCCAGACAGGATAGTGTACGCCGCCAGCAGGGGGTGTTTGTGGATAATTAACGGGCGCCTCGCTGTGCTGTTGCATAACAACGAATCGTTCCACTCCTTCGATGTCAATTGGTCGATTGAGATAATCGTTCAGGGCGATAAAACCAACGATCACCAGTGTCGCCAGCAGCGACCCGCCGACAATCACACGTTCCACTGAGAGATAGTGGCTAAGACGCCCTGAAAAACGGGACATCACGGTTTTTTGCTGAATGTTTACTTTCTTCGATTTCTTAGCCATCCTCAGCCCTCAATGTCAACGGCGAGGCTCCTCACAACTTTACGATTGCCATGTTCAGGCATGGCCGTGCCCTTCGCCGCCACAGCCATCGGTCAGACTCCAGAGCGCGGCCAGGGCTTCAGCCTCCCATCCTCGCTGAGTAATCAGGTACTTGCCCATGCCCTCAAAGGCATACCAGCGCCAGCAGCGGCAGCAGCACGGCCCACCTTCCTCTGAAAGGGACATCGCCCGGTCATAGGCGGCCTGTTGTTGGGACGTGAGTTGGATGCTCGTCTGATAGCCCAACAGTTCCTTGACTAAAGTTGCTGGCATATCATAGGGGTCTTGAGGAATCTGGGTGAGGTCATCATACTGGCGCAGCCCTTCGACCTGTTCCTGATAGTGGTGCAAATCCATCGGCGCGCAGCACGAACCATGCAGGCGGGCATCATCCGCGTAGTCAATGACCATCTCGGGTTGCAAACCGCAGATATTCGTGCGTTGTAGAGCAAGATAGTTGAACGCCGCTTCCGAACCGGCGGCAAGGGTTATCTGCCCGACTGGCGCAGAGTTCGTTGTGTCGGCGCGCCCGACATTAGACAAGGAGATGGCTTGCGATGCCAGGAGCACAAAGATCAAACCAAAGACAGCCAGCAATACAATGAAGACGTACTTTCTCATAGGTCAATTCCTCTCCGTTATGTGACTAGGGCGCGACTGACGATTGTGATTCTGCGACGGCGGCAAGTTCCTTGTCAATCACACCCTGGAAGACCTCATAGGGCTGTGCGCCCACGACGGGGCGACCATTGATAAAGAAGGTCGGCGTTCCACTCACGCCCAGACGCTGCGCGACTGCGAAATCCCCGCCGATCTCATCACGGGTCGCCGGATCATCCTGGCAGACCGTAAACTGCTCAATGTCCAGCCCTAGTTCCTCACCAAATCGGATAAACAGCTCCTGATTAAAGCTGCCCTGATTCTCAAAGAGCAAATCATGAAAATCCCAGAACGCATCCTGGTCATCCGCACACTCGGCGGCGATGGCCGCCTGGAGCGACGAGTCTCCCAGAATAGGATAATCCCGGTAAACGAAACGTATCCGGTCATCGTAGTTGTCGCGCAGCAGAGGCAGCGTCTCGCGGGCAAAGCGCCCGCAGTAGGGGCAGTTAAAATCGCTAAATTCGATGATGACCACCGGGGCGTCTATTGGTCCATGAGCAGGATCATCATCCGCACTCACGTCGACACGCGGATCCGGGTCGGTTTGGGCTGTCTGCTGTCCACTGGTAATCGTCCCAATTTGACCTTCCAGCGCCTCGTTGAGTGCATCCGTCAGCCAGCTTCGGTTGGCGCGCTCCACCTTGAAAGCCCCATACGCGCCGATCACGATGCCCAGCACCAGAAAGAGCGCCGCAATGAAAATGGAGTTAAACGTCGTCCGGCGAATGACGATCAGGCCATCTGGCTCAGCTTGTCGAGCTTCTTCAGAGGGTGCAGTTTCCATCGTCTCATTTGCGACACTGGTCTGCTGAATATCAGTTTCGACGGTCATCAGCTTGCTTTCCTTCTTGTCGCCATCCAGATGATGGAGACCAATCTAACGAGGTAGGACATATTAATTAACGAGCCTCTGAGATTGGTGTGTCTTCTGGAACCGATAGCGGGTTGGAAAGCGGTAGATGGTGACGTTCGTCCAGTTCGACCTCATGGGACAGTTCAGCGATTTCGGCCTCTAATGCCCGCCGTTCGTCATGGAGGGCAACCAGCCGGTCGGCTGCACTGATCCGTTTTTGTTTGTCCGATGACGATTGCTCCGGCTGATGACTCATGTTCTTGTTCATCAGCCACATCATCAGCCCCATGCCGATGGGACACGCTAACCCTATCATCAGGAGAAAAATGGTGTTCACGTCCATACTCTGTATTCCTTTCACTGTAACTATGCCTGCTGCCACCAGCGCCGCCACAAACCCCGGCAGACAACAAATGCCAATGGGCAGCCAGCGTTTCATCTGACAAGCCATTCTGTTCTTCACTGCAAAATCTCACTCACAAATGTGTCGATCTGATCCGCCGTCATCAAACCGATGTAGATACGCTCAATTCGCCCCTCACGATCTACAAACACGCTCATCGGCAAACCCAGCAGGCGGTATAACGCATCCGATACCGCGCCGGTTTCATCCAGCAAGACCGGGAAGCGCATGCCAAACTCTTCAACAAACACCCTCACATCCGCTATCGCATCCTGATCGGTCAGATTGACTGACAGGATCACAAAGCCTTCATCCTGATGCGTGTTGTAGGCGCGTACCAGTTCGGGCATTTCCAGACGGCAGGGCGCGCACCACGTCGCCCAGAAATTAATCAGCACGGGGTATCCAGCATAATCGCTGAGTGAAACCGTATCCCCTTCGAGTGTTGGGAGTGTGAAATCCGGGGCAGGTTGTCCAACCGCCGCTCGCCCATCTCCCGTAACACTACCAGTTCTGGGATCGGGAAGTGGATCAGTGGTAAAGGCAGATGTGTCACCCGAGACAGTGATTGGCCCGGTCAGATTGCCTGCCGATGTCACAGCATCATCGGTATTTGAAAACTGATCGGAAAAAGAAAATAGGATAAAGACCGCGCTTAATCCCAGTCCAGCTAAGGCGATGAACACCAGCGGCCAGGGC
>JAIOHN010000169.1 GCA_019912985.1 Anaerolineae bacterium
GCGGTCGGCATCGCCATCAAAGGCCAGGCCCAGGTCTGCGCCCACTTCGATCACTTTCGCTTCAAGGTCTTTGGTCATTTCCGGGTCTTCAGGATTGGGCAGGTGATTGGGATAGGTGCCGTCGCTCTCGCAGTAGAGGCAGTGAACGGTGATGCCGAGGGCTTCCAGCACCGGCGGCACATAAGTCCCGCTGAGGCCGTTGCCCGCATCCAGCACGACAGTCAGCGGCTTGGCGATTTGAACCTTGCCCTGAATGGTCTTCATGTGCTTATGGATCATGTCCAGATCCTGCGAGATGGTGCCGCTACCCGTGGCGAAGGCATCGGTCTGGATGATTTCGAGCAGGGCCTGAATCTGCTCGTCAGCCAGCGCCAGCGGGCCGTAAGCCATCTTGATGCCATTGTAACGAGTGTCGAGGTGGCTGCCGGTAATCTGCACGCCTGCGCCTTTTCCCTCAAAGCTGGCCGAAGCGAAATACACCGTTGGTGTCAGTACCGCGCCGATGTCGGTCACGTCCAGCCCGGTCGAAGCGATTCCTTCCATCAGCGCCTGCTTGATCGCGGGCGAAGAGGGGCGGTTGTCGCTGCCCACAAAGACGCGCTCGGTGCCGAATGTTTTGGGCATGTAAGTACCAAATGCTTTGCCAACAAGGTTAGCGAGTTCGGGCGTGATCTGTGGATTATCGCCACTCACGGTGCCGCGAATATCATATTTGCGAAATATGGATGTAATGACCTGGGGCATGGGGTCCTCCTGAAAGCAAATTTTCATCAAATTTAACGCAAAGACGCACGCGGCGCTAAACAGCGCCGGTTATGACAGAGAATTACTCAGGGTTGTCTCACACTGGTGATTGGAGGCTGCTAGCGGCATTGCGATACAGTGAGCGACAGGCGTCCATCAGGGTTGCACCGCGCCCGCCCGCTTTCACTTTGTCATTCTGCGCAACCAGCCGCACTTGCACACGCATATCGGGGTTTTGGATGGGTTGGTAGATGATCGTCAGACGCCAATCGGAGCCAAAAACGATAGACATACTGCTGAGGATGCGGTCGAGCGCTTTCTGTGTATCATCATCGAGCCACTGGTTGTCAGCGTACTTGACCGGTCGCTTGGCAGAGGCTTCCATGGTGTGGATGAGGTTGTGGTGACGGTCCACCTCGCGCCACAGTCCTGCCAGCGCTGCAGCCAGGGAGGGCTTATCGCTCACGCTTTCGGCAAACTGGCCCCAGGAGGCGATCGCCTGCCATAGGATGACCTCAGCCCGTGGGGCCACTGCCACGGTGAGCAGTGCATCGGGGCTGTATTCACTGGCGATATAGCCAATTGTGGCTTGCCAGGCCAGGAAACCATAGGGTGGGCGGTCAGGCATGGGGCGAGCGTGGACGGTTTTGTCAGCGGCCATGAAATCTCCAGTTAGTGTGTTATTACAGTGCCATGATATATGCTGGGCCTTACACGCTGCTAACGCCCCAGTCGCTACACGGTTTTCCAGTTTGGCAGCCTGAAAATCGCATCCATCGTCAAGCCTTCGATGCCAGGGAAAAGCGACTCAGCAGCAAGTGTTTCAGAGTCCTGATAAACGCGGACTGTATCGCTTTGCTGCTGGTACTGATGCAGTTCGCGGCTATCGGGGTAGACCACCCATACTTCCTGCGTACCTTTTTCAAGATAGGTGCGGACTTTTTGCAGGATAAGGGGTGCTTTGTCATCGGGCGACATCACTTCAACCGCTATATCCGGTGCGCCGGGAAAAGGCTTTTTGAGGTCCCAATCGTGAGGAATACTCTCGTTGCGAATAAAAGAGACATCCGGCACAAAAGCATTGCGCAAACCTTTGCTTTCCGAACCCATCAGGTAGAGCAGTCCATCGGGGAATACCCATCCGCTCTGCACCCTTTGGACATAAGTATCCAGAATACGGTTGATGTTGCTCACAATAATATGATGCAAACCACCGACTGGTGACATCTCAACCAGCACTCCATGAATAATCTCGACCTGGGCGTCCGTACCAAAAGCCAGCAGTTCGTTCAGGCTGAGGAGTGTTTTTTCGATTGGTAGATCGGCCATTGTCAATCCTCACATTTGAGGTTACCGGAACCACTTGCTGACTAATCCCCGACACTGACCTCTTTGCCATCGACCAGTGCGGCGAACTGGAGGCCGTGCTCGTTCGCATCAATCTTGACCTGGGTTCCACTGGGAGGATTGGCGCGCAGCAAGAAGTCCGCCAGTGGTTCGCGCACGAAACGTCGAATAATTCGCTGAAGCGGGCGTGCGCCGTACTGAGGCTCATCATTCCGGGCCAGCATCCAGTCAATCGCCTGCTGTGTGAAATCCAGTTCCAGACCGCGCTCCAGCGCCATCCGGTTTTCCTTCTTCAGCATCAGCCGCAGGATCGCTGCCAGGTCTTCGTCACTCAAGGCGTTGAACATGATGACTTCATCAAGGCGGTTGAGAAACTCTGGCCGGAACCATTCGCGCACCTCATCCATTGCCTCTTCGCGGATTTCGTCGGTAATGACCGGCACAGCCAACTCTTCTGAGCCGAGATTGCTGGTGAGGATAATGACGGTCTCGCTGAAGTTGGTGGTATTGCCACGCCCATCGGTCAGGCGGCCTTCTTCAATCACTTGCAGCAGAATGTCCAGGATGCGTGGATGCGCTTTTTCCACCTCATCAAACAGGACGATAATGTAGGGCTGCCGCTTGACGCGCTCGGTCAGTTGACCACCAGATTCGCTATCGACATATCCAGAAGGTGAACCAATGAGCCGGTTGAGGCTGCTCTCATCCTTAAACTCGCTCATGTCCAGCGGCAGCATGGCATCCTCGCTGCCAAACATGAACTCCGCCAGCGCACGTGCCAGCTCGGTCTTGCCGACACCGGTCGGCCCCAGGAAAAGAAATGCACCAATCGGGCGTTTAGGGTCTTTAAGACCCACCCGCGCGGTCTTAATGGCGCGACTGACGGATAAGACCGCCTCGTCCTGACCGATCAGCCGCTCCTTAAGATGTTCCACCATGCTGGCGTAGCGCATGCGCTCGTCTTCGCCGAGTTTGCTGACCGGGATGCCGGTCATCTGGCTGGCGGTGAGCGTGACATCTTCCGCGTCGAGTTCAGAGTGATCTTTCAACTCCGGCTTAAAGGCCAGATGAGCCTGTTTGCTCATGTTGACCATGGCGGCGGTACGGTGCATGAGATGTTCCGCACTGCGTGGCAGAGGAGTCGCACCGAGATAACGCTTCGCCAGCCGTGCCGCCAGCGGCAGCGCGTTATCGTTGATCTGAAGCTGGTAATCGGCTTCCATGTGCGGCTTCATAATCTTGAGGATTTCGATGGTTTCCTCGACGGATGGCTCTGGTACACGCAGAATCTGGCTGTTTTCGGTGATCGCCATCACACTTGCGAGGCGCTGGTTGTACTCGATCTCGTTGGTTGTGGTAATCAGTACCGGGTCGTCATCCAGAAATGCCTTCTGAATCAGCGGCGTGGATTTGGTGAAGTCGGCTTTGATCGGCCCACCGAAGAAACGGTGCAGATGCGGGATAAACAGGATGCCGCCCTTGGCTTTGCTCAGGCCAGCACGAATCGCTTTGTGATCATTATCGAGCAGTGCGGTTTCATCCACCTGAACGAGACTGTTGAGTCCGCTGGGACCTTTGCCCTCAGACATCAACAAGGCGAGGCTGTAAGCCAGGGTACGTTTACCCACACCATCCGGCCCCATCAGAATGATGTGG
This sequence comes from Anaerolineae bacterium, assembly GCA_019912985.1. Taxonomy (GTDB): domain Bacteria; phylum Chloroflexota; class Anaerolineae; order Aggregatilineales; family Phototrophicaceae; genus JAIOHN01. The sequence continues at coordinate 3,748 of JAIOHN010000169.1, forward strand.
CGATTGATGGCCTGGGTGAGGATGTTCATCATGTCGCGCAGCAGGTCTTCGCGGAAATAGACCGCGCGCAGTTCTCCCGATTTTGCCCCGGCGACATAATCCTGCGCCGTGCTGGTGGTTGTTTTTCCGCCATACTGCTGGCGGTCGCCCATAATATCCTGAATGGCTTTGGGGGTGATCCCATGCTGGCGCAGCAGACCGCTGGTGCTGATTGAGCTTTCGGAAAGCACCAGCAGCACATGATCGGTATCAACCCGCGTTTCATCATTCGAGTTGGCAACACTCAGGCCATCATCCAGCAGGATAATCGTCTGGCGTGAAAGGGGGACGCTGCGGTTTCCAGCGGCGATAAAGTCCAGATTGCCGTTCTGGTCGCGGCGAGTTTCCACCGCGAGATGCACCTGGCGATCCAGACGCTGCATATCGACCCCGCGACTGCTCTGGAAAACGCTCAACAGGCGGGCGGCAGCGGTATCAGGCCGACGCAGCAATGCCAGCAGCAGCAGCTCCGGCATCAGCGTGGGTTTGCGATATTCATCCTTGAGGGCTATGGCGTCATTCATCACCGCATCAAGGTCTTTTGATAGCAAATCGGGGTTCAGCGTTCCCATAGCGTGTTTATCCTGTCGTCTTTGTACTCTCTCTAAAATTAACCTGAAACCGTTGTGGGAACAAGGCAGTCGGTTATCCGCTGTGTTTTAATCTGCCCGTGATCCAGCAGGGAGTTCGGGCGCAAGTGTGACTGCAAGCTGTCCCTGGGCTGGGATCGCACCGAAGAGCAGCGCACAGGCGGCTGGCACTGCCGGGCGCATCGGGCTGTTCGTCGTCATATAAGCGGCGACATTCGGGTAGGTGGTCCAATCATACGGCGAGAAAAGGGCTACGGCAACCGTCTTTTCCGGCGGCAGGGCGTTGACCAGATCCTGCTGTTCTTTGGTGTAGATGGCATTCTGGGTGAAGACCACGGCCACATCACTTTGATTGGCGGCTTCGGTTGCCCAGCCGATCTCATCACGTGACGGGGAATCGCCCACGCCTACCCAGCGGATGTTGCCGCCATACGTGCTGCACTCGTTCTGAATCTGATAGCGTGTCGCCAGGAAAATAATGGCCGCATTCCGGTCTGGCGTGAGCGGCAGCAGATCGTTTCGGTCATAGGCGATGGCTGTCCCCGCATTGAACAGGTCATCAATAACCGTAGCATGGTTTTCCGCATTGACTCGCTGATCGGCGCTGGCAGGGTCCAACGGCTGCCAGTCGAACAGGCCATAACGCTCTTTGACGCTGAGAATGCGACGAACCGACTGGTTAATGCGCTCCTCAGATATTTCGCCCCGCTGAACGGCATCCAACAATGCTTGCATCATTCTTTCCTGAAGGGGCAGGCCGATGCTTGGCCCGGCGGTGATGATGTCTACCCCAGCCTCAACCGCTTTCAGGACAGCTTCTTCATAACTGAAGTTGAGATCGACCGCGCTCATGTCGATGGCGTCAGTCATGACAACACCGTCGAATCCCAACTCATCGCGCAGGATGCCGGTGACGATATTGTGCGAAAGACTGGCGGGCAAGCCCGGCTGCGGCTCGAGTGCGCTGTACCAGATATGCGCGACTAAGACGACTTCCGCGCCAGCATTGATGCCATGGCGAAAGGATTCAATCTCTACGGATTCCAGCCGTTCACGGTCCAGGCGAATCATAGGCAGCTCACCATGCGAATCTTCGCGCGTGTCACCATGTCCGGGGAAGTGCTTCAGTGTTGCCACGACCCCGCCCGCCTGCAATCCCTGGACATACTTCGCCAGCGCGTCACCCGCGATCTGCGGATCATTGCCGAAGGAACGCAGCCGAATAATCGGGTTTTCGCGGTAGGTTTCCAGGTCAGCCACGGGCGCGAGATTCATATTGATGCCGACTGCGCTCAATTCCTCAGCGACCATACTGCTAACGTTGTAGGGCATATCTGTCCGGCCTGCGCCAGTGAGAATCAGCGGTCCGGGCAGTTGGGTGAAGCCATCGGTAAGGCGCTGGACAAGCCCGCCTTCCTGGTCGATTGCGATCAACAGCGGCACCGCGTTCTGATCACGCATCGTCTGCTGGTAGGCATTGGTCAGGCGGGTCATGGCGGCAGGTGTGCCGACATTGGAGGTAAACAACACCACCGCGCCTGGCTGCCATTGTTCTAAAAACGCCTGCCCCACCTCGGTGATCTGTGCGCCATGGAGCGTGACCATGAACATTTGCCCGATGCGCTGCTCAAGCGTGAGGGAATCAAGCAAAGCGTCCTGACTGGCTACAGGACGCACGATTAAGAACAACCCCGCAATGAGGGATACTATACGGAGCATGTGGTCAGCTTTTATATCAGTTTTGCTCGCTCAACCGATAGCCGATTCCGCGCACGTTGACGATTAAATCAGCATCCTGCCCGGCTTTTTTGAGTTTGCGGCGCAGGTTGCTCACATGCGGGCGGATGACTTCACGGGCTTCGGCTTCATCCACTGTATAGCCGCGCACCTCGCGGACCAATTCGTGGCAGGACACCACGCGTCCACGATGTGCCGCCAGATACAGCAGCAGGTCGAACTCAGTCGGTGTGAGGTCAATCGGACGGTCCCCCACAGCGATCTGATAACGGCCCGGATAGATCGTCAGCGGGCCAAGTGTCATGTTGTTGTTGGCACTTTCCATCACCGGTTCTTCGATGCGGAGCGGCTCGTCGTCGTCTTCGCCATCGTCGAAAATAGCCTTGATGGCATCGGCATCGCTGCGGCTGAGTTCACTGACATTGCTGCGAATCGCATCGAGCAGGGCGCGGCGGCGTTTGAGATTGCGTGCACGTTCTACGCCGCGGGAGACGCTCTGGCGAATATCCTGGCTGGAACTGGGCTTGATCAGGTAGTCGTGCGCACCCAGGCGCAGCGCCTCGACCGCCGTTCCCAGGCTGGCGTAACCTGTCATAAGAATGACGATGGCATCTGGAGCAAGGTCCTTGATGCGCTTCAACAGTTCGACACCTGTGATGCCTGGCATACGAATGTCCGTCAAAATCACGTCATAACGCTGATTACGGATCGATTCCAGGGCTTCTTCGCCGCTTGCTGCCTCGGCGACATTGTAACCCACGCGTTGGAGTGTCTTGCTGACGGAATAGCGGATCGCGCCTTCGTCGTCAACCACCAATACATGAGCACTTTCGTTCGTCGTATCCATTTTTATCTGCCTGATTAATTGTCGCTAATCTTTTCTTCAGGATACATAAATTGTGCTATTTTTGCAAATGTTACCTTGATCATTTCTCTATTCATATGGAACCTATTTGGCTGTCTGCGTAAAGTGAAAATGAACATTGGCTTGATTAGGGTTTTGCAGGGTATACGCCTGGCTCATCACCCATCTATTACTGATATAGAAGGCAGCGATCTTTCCGTTAACGGTAATGATGGGCAGTTGGTCGCGGATTGCCTGGGGAACTTTGTGATCAATCAGCCACTTTTTCAGTTTCTGGCTGTGTCCCTGCAACCCTGCTGGTTGGAAGCGGTCGCCGGGTTGACGGGTGCGCAGGCGGATATCGCCCTCTGCAAGCAGGTGCAGTACCTGAGTGGCTTCGTCAGGGGCTTCGCGGCTGATATGCAGCCTCCAACCATTCAGCGGAATCATGCTGGGAACGCTAATCTCAACCACAAAATCTGCCGGGAGCAGAGGACCGCTGTAATCGTCTGGCGCATCCTGAGGTTCAACCACCAGGGTTTCATAAT
>JAIOHN010000013.1 GCA_019912985.1 Anaerolineae bacterium
TCCCAACCGCTGCGACGTTCATAGTTGGTTTCTGTTGATGAACGGACATAACCTGTGTTTTCTGTCGAAATCTCTACAGAAACGACGTCGTTGTCGCCAAGATAGTAGTGATTCCACCAGTAGAGCGTTGGCTTGTTAGCAGTTGTCGTACCACGCAGGTCAATGATACGAGCCATTTCCAGAACCTGGTAGGTGCGGTCGCGCGTGATGGTGCCATCCGGGCCGCTTTCATGCATACTGTTGAGGCCCTGGCGCTGGTCATAGGTCACTGCGGTCCAGTCACCGCCTACATGCCAGCGGTCAAACCAGTTGCTTTCGATGTCATCAATGTAGCGAACGCCACTGCCGGTGCCACCCGTGGGTGAATTGACACTTGGGTCCCACAGCTTATGACTGGTCTCGCTGTAATCGCGAATATCGATATTGTCGATGTAAACACCGTCGGCAGTTGAGCTATTACTACGAGCATCCAATCGGAAACGGAACAGGATGTCATCATCAGTCAAATTCGCATTGCCAACCGTCCCCTGGACCAGTGGTGTAAGGTCTACCACAATCCGTTCCCACGCATATTGATAGCGGGTGCTGCTGTTGTAGTTATAGGCCCAGATTTGATTCCAGTTGACACCGAGGTCCTTCGACCACTCCAGAATAAAGTTGTCGCTGCTCTGAAGTTCGCGCCAGAACCAGAATGTCATGTGTGGACGCGTGGCGGCGGCCACCTGTGAGTTTCCACCAGATGGATTGTGATCAAAGAAATCGTTGCGGTTTTCCGGTGTGTCGTTGTTGAAGTCAATCGGATAGCGCAGTCCCATTGAAGCATTGCTAGTATGGACATAGTTACCGGATGGGCTGTCGGTAAAAGAGTTGCCCACGCCGTATAGCCCACTGGAGTTGGTGATGCCCCATTGGCCTTCCATCAGCCAGTTTTTGCGACCGCCCTCGGCATCATCAAAGAACGGATAATCCGTGAACTTGGGCCGTCCGACACGCTCCAGGTAAATGTTGTCAATGTTCCAGCCACCACCCTCAGCGTTGCTATCCACCGTCAATGCGAAGCGCAGACGGAATGGTTGGGTATTCCACTGAGGAATGCCGGTGAGCGAAATTTCCTTGAGCTTCATTGTCACATCAGTGACTTTGCTGCTGGAAGCCGGCACAATGACTTCAACATTTTGCCAGTTATCGGGTGTCAGGTCGTGAGCATCACGCGTCCATTGGAGCGCAAGCGAGTCACCACGCCCGATATCGTAATTCTGATAGAAGGAAATCTGCGGCGTACCATCATCGTCATCCGCGTCAGGGATATTCGGCGTACGCAGATCAACCCAGCCGTTTAATTCCAGATAATGAACACGCGGGCTGCCTTCCCAGTTACGATCATAGCTTGATGTTTCGGGGTTAGAACCCCAGCCCATGCCTGTCTGGCCGGAATTGGTGGATAAGTCCCAACGGCCTGAAGTGATAAAGTCTGCTTTTTGTCCTGCGCCATCCAGATCCCAGTAGGTTCCACAGTTCGCTTTGCGCTCTTCGGCAGTTGCGCCCGTGCCACTGCAAACACGCAGGAAATTCGTCGAATTGTCGAAATCGCGGACTTCAAGATCGTCCACATACCAGCGGCGGCGACCACTTGTGCCGGTCGACTCCATGCCGAAGCGGAATGCAAGCTGCTTGTTGGTATAGCCAGAAACATAGGATGAAAGATCAACGACGGTACGTGTCCAGTTGTAATTAGCACTGCCGCCGCTGTGCAAGTTGACGCGCTGCCAGTTACGCTGCGCAGGATCGGCGTTGTATTCAGCGACCTCAAGCCAGACGGAGCTGGAGCTGGATAAATCCCAGACATCCCAGAACACCAGCTTGGGATCGGATAGAGCGGCGAAATCGACTGAGCCCCGTAGTTCCAGGTAGCAGCGTGTATTCGCGGGGAAGTCGCCATCTTTCTGCTCCTCCCACATAAAGGTCAGCGAGTTGGAACGTGAATCCGGGGATTGATTCCATGCACATTGCGGTTGGCCGCCTGCCGGGATGGTTTCATCACCGAGGACACCCTTATTGGTCAGCCCTTCGATGAGCAGGTGGACATTTGCGCCACCTGTGGCTTCATAGTAATCCAGTTGCAGCTCATGGAAGCCGGGATCAATCGTGCGAACAACGCTTTGGACAGTCGTCCCTTGATTGCGCCAGTTATCAATGATCAAACAGCCGCTTCCATAGGTGGTGCCACTGCCAGTGCTTGGGCCTCCGCTGGGTACGCTCGAACAGCCAGTCTCATAGTCAAGCCAGAGACGGACGCCATCATCGGCAGCCGTGGTAAAGCGCACGGTGAGCGGGTCAGGACCTTCAACATAGATGTGTCGTGTCCAGCGTATGGAGAAATTGTCCGTCAGCCAACCGTCGATAGGTCCAGTGCCACTCGGCCAGTCAAAGTTAATGCCAAATCGGTGCTCTGCACCCAGTTCGCCGTTATAACGTTCGGACTCTGGTAAGCCGGAAAGCTCACGTCCGACAAAATACTCACCGAGCCAGTCATCACCACCAATCCACACACTGTTATCCACGCGCCACCATTCAGGATGATCAACGGTGTCTAACCACGGGGCGCGGTGGCTAAAGTCTGATGGTGTCGCCGTCGGACCCTGGGTGGGGGTCAACGTAGGCGGTTCGGTCGGTGTAATGGGGGAGGCTGTGGGCGATGGGCCGGGGGTTGAGCTTGGCGGCGGCGGAAGTTTAGGTCGCGTAGGGACTGCGGCATCAACAGGGGGATTATTCGCCACCCATTCCACCGTTGCCCAGAACGCATCACTGTCGCCGCGCCCTGTGGTCAGATCGACCACCGCGCTTGGGTCCTGGCCCAGAAGATTAAATACCGTGTTGCTAAAAACATTGCCAATTGCAGGGCCGGTTGCGGCCAGTGTAACTCCAAACAAGATGGCTACCAGTACCAGAATCAGCGCGTATTCGATCAACGCCTGACCGGACTGTCCATGTTGCAGAAGTTTTTTTTGAGCTTGCTTCAAAGTCATACGAACTGCCCCTTCATCCAATCGAACGGGATTGGTGGTTTAAGAGCCTTTTTATCCTATACTCAATGGTACTCTACTATGCTCGTTTGTGGGTTTAATTTTGTAGTCGAGTTGTTTGAATGCTTTGACAATTTTCCTGACAGAATTGTCTCTGTTTCTTTGATAGTTGATCACGTACAGTAATACTCATTATAGAACGTTACTTGGGAGGTGAACATGACCGCGAAAATAATTGATGGCACGGCGGTTGCAGAGCGGATGCGGACCGCCCTTGCGGAAGACGTTGAACGCTTTAAAGCCCAGTTTGGTTATGCACCAGCACTAGGGGCAGTGCTCGCAGGCGATGATCCGGCATCTGCTCAATATGTGCGTATGAAGCGGCGCGCATGTGAGAAAATCGGTATCGAATCGATCACGCATGAAATGGATGCCAACAGCACCCAGGCTGAAGTGGAAGCAGCAGTGCGGTCGCTAAATGACGATCCACGCGTTCACGGGATCCTGGTGCAGTTACCGCTGCCTGCGCAGCTTGATGAGGAACCAGTGCTGGCATTGGTGAGTCTTGATAAAGATGTCGATGGCTTCCATCCCATCAACATTGGCAAGCTGGCGATGAAAGGGCGCGAGCCTACCTTCACGCCTGCAACACCAACGGGCTGCATGGTATTGTTAGAAGACGCGGGTGTTGAGATCGCGGGTGCGAACGCAGTCGTCATCGGACGCAGCAATATCGTGGGGATGCCGGTGGCACTCATGCTCACTCGTGCCAATGCCACGGTCACCCTCTGCCACAGCCGTACGCGTGACATCCCGGCGATTGTACGCCAGGCCGATATTGTCATCGCCGCTATTGGCAAACCCGAATATGTCAAAGCCGATTGGCTCAAGCCAGGTGCAGCAGTGATTGACGTAGGCACCAACAAGATTGATGACCCGGATACCGCAAAGGGCTATCGTTTTGTTGGCGATGTCGATTTCGAGGCGGCGAAAGAGGTTGCCGGGGCGATCACAAAAGTACCCGGTGGCGTGGGGCCGATGACCATCACGATGCTGCTGCAGAACACGGTCAAAGCGGCCTGGCGTCTGACTGCCGAAAAAGTGGTGTAAAAAGTTGAAAGCCTCCCGTGTACTGATGGTAGAGTATCAGTATACGGAAAGGAGCGTGACGGATGTTTGAAGAACAAACCACGGGCGTGTTGTTAGAGTATTTACATGCACGCGAGTTGGATATTGAAGCAGGTTATCTGCCAGCGGCGTTGGGCGCACTGGCGCAAGCCTTGATGGGTGTCGAGGTCCGGCGCAAGATTGCTGCCGGGCGCTATGAGCGAAACATGACCCGTCGTGCCTATCGTAATGGCTATCGGAGTACGACATGGCGCACCGAGCATGGTGATGTGACTCTGTGCATCCCGAAGCTGCGACATGGCACCTACTATCCCAATTTCCTCACGCTGGCTGTAGAGAACAAACTCTATCGTTTCGCGCTCGATGCTTATGTGCAGGGTGTGCAGCAGGTTGAACTCGATCACCTGATGACCGACATCGGTTTTGGTGATTTGGATAGTGAAGAGTTCAGCGAAGTCAGTCATGCCCTGGAAAACGTGATTGCTGACTATCGTGAACGTCCGTTACCGAATGCTTACGACTGCGTCTATCTTGATCTGGTGCGCTTTCTAAGTGATGGCTGGCAGCGCTGCCTGTTGGTCGCCATTGGTGTCGATCAAGATGGTGAAGCAGAATTGCTGGCGCATGAGGTGGTGGGCGAAGCGGATCATGAAGAGTGGGCATGGTTGCTAAAAGGTCTACGTTCGCGCGGCCTGGAACAGATCAACGAGCTGGTGAGCTATGATTTTCCGGGATTGCGTACCGCTGCGCATCATGTTTTCCCCGATGCTACCTGGCAGCCGGAGAGTGCCTTTCTCCTGGGCTATGGTCATGTGGTAGACGCTGTCAGCCGTTTACGGATTGATGCACCCGCCGATGAATATCCTTATCTGCCACGGATGGAGCTGGATTTGACCATTCGCTGGCCGCTGTGGGCGGTGGCCTGATGTTTGGAGATAAACCGGAAAAGCACGAATCGCCGCTGATGGTTGGCAATGTGATCCCAATGGTGGTGGAGCAGAACAGCCGGGGCGAGCGCGCCTATGACATTTATTCACTGCTGCTGAAAGAGCGCATCATCATGCTTGGCACAGCGGTGAGTGAGCAAAGTGCCAATCTCATTGTCGCTCAACTGCTCTTTCTCGACGGTGATGACCCTGAAAAGCCGATTCGCCTCTATGTCAATTCGCCCGGTGGGGAAGTTTATGCCGGGTTGGGAATTTACGATGCAATGCAGCAGGTATCCGCGCCGGTCAGCACTTATGCGGTTGGGCGAGCGGCCAGTTTTGGAACGGTGGTTCTGGCGGGTGGCACAGCCGGTATGCGTTATGCACTGCCTCATGCCACCATCCATATGCACCAGCCGCTTGGTGGGACTCAGGGCCAGGTCAGCGAAATGATGATTATGGTCAACGAGTACCAGCGCTTGAAAGAGGAAATCAACAACATCTTCGTCCGGCATACCGGCCAGAAGAAAGCGACCATTGAGCGCGATACCGACCGTGACATCTTCTTCACCGCGCAGCAGGCGAAAGATTACGGACTGGTGGACGAGGTTCTGGTAGATCGCAAAAGCCTGTAAAATACAGCCATATACAGATAACTTTACAGCCTCATCGCTTGTTTGGATGAGGCTGTATTTTGTCCAGCCCATACCACTTACAACTGCATACCTCACCAGCCCTCATATCTTAATAAAATCCGAATTTTTGTTAGATTCACTTCATTACTGTTTTGTAATACGTTAAACTTATTTGCCAGGAGGGAACAACGAAATATGACTACACTACTGGCAAAAAATATCCATACTCTGGCAACCATGAATTTTCTACGCCGCGAGTTACCTGACGCGGCGATTTTTGTGCGTGATAACGTGATTGAAGCGGTCGGCACGCTGGAAGATATGCCACAACAAACCGCTGATGAGGTGCTTGATCTGAGTAATCACGTGGTGATTCCAGGGTTGATTAATACCCATCATCATATGTTTCAAAGCCTGACGCGCTGCATGGCGCAGGATTACGAACTTTTCAACTGGCTCACGGCGCTGTATCCTATCTGGAGTCGCCTGACGGCTGAAGCGGTTTATGTCTCAGCCAAACTCGCGATGGCGGAATTGATTCTTTCCGGTTGTACGACGCCCAGCGATCATCTCTACATCTACCCGAATGACGTGACGGTGGATGATGAGATCCGGGCGGCCAAGGAAATTGGAATGCGCTTCCACGCGGCGCGCGGTGCGATGAGCGTCGGCGAGAGTAAGGGCGGACTGCCGCCTGACAGCGTGGTTGAAGACGAAGAGGCGATTCTCAAGGACATGCGTCGCGCCATTGAGGAATATCATGATGCGGAACGCTACGCGATGCAGCGCATCGTGATCGCACCCTGTTCGCCGTTTACAGTCACACAGGATTTGATGCGCGAATCAGCGGCACTGGCGCGCAGTTATGAGGTTCATTTGCATACACACCTGGCTGAAAACGAGAAGGACATCGAGTATAGCCACAGCACATTCCAGCAGCGGCCCGGCGAATACGCGGAATCCGTTGGCTGGGTGGGGGATGATGTCTGGCACGCGCATTGTGTCAAGCTCAACGACAGTGAAATTGACCTGTTTGCACGCACAGGGACCGGTGTTTGTCACTGCCCGTCGTCCAATATGCGTCTGGCTTCAGGGATTGCGCCCGTGCGTAAGATGCTGGATTCCAATATGCGCGTTGGCCTGGGTGTGGATGGTACCGCTTCCAATGACAGCGGCAGCATCCTGAATGAAGCACGTCAGGCTATGCTGCTTCAACGTGTCACAGAAAATCCACAGGCGATGCCGGTGCGTGAAGCCCTGCAAATGGCGACGCTGGGGGGCGCTGCCGTGCTTGGGCGCGATGACATTGGCTCGATTACGCCAGGGAAGGCCGCCGACTTTGTCGCATTCCGTCTGGACGATATTGCGTTTGCCGGGGCGCTCCATGACCCCGTTGCCGCGTTGATGCTGTGCCTGCCGCCACGCGTGAATTATTCGGTTATCAATGGCCGTGTCGTCGTGCGCGAAGGTGAGTTGGAAACTGTGGACCTGCCGGTACTGGTTGAGAAGCACAACATCCTTTCGCGGCGTTTGATTCGAGGAGAATGAGACAGGATGAGCTTGCGCCTGGGCGTTCAATGTGCGGTCGTGGACGACCAGGGTCGGATTCTCCTTTCGCAGCGAGGAGATTTGAACGTCTGGAATCTGCCGGGGGGCCGTCTCGATTCGAAAGAGGGATTGCTCCCGGCAGCAGCACGTGAGGTGCGTGAAGAAACAGGTGTAATCGCCCAGGTTGACCGGGCAGTCGGCCTCTATTACTGGGAAGGCTGGCGGCGGATGAATATCCTGTTTGCTGGTTGGCCCCTGGGCGGGGAACTCTTACAGCGCACAGATGAAACCCGCGCCAATCAATATTTCGAGATCGAAAAGCTGCCGAAGATGCTCAATCCGCAGCTCATCGACGCTGCGGTAGGGGATGTGCGCCCGCTGCCACAGGTGATT
>JAIOHN010000170.1 GCA_019912985.1 Anaerolineae bacterium
AACTAATATCGTTGAAGTTTTGATCAATAGCCAGCAGCATGCGCCAGAAACGCCGCGCTTCATCCACCCGTCCCAGAGCATGATTGGCAACTGCCAGCCCCGCCAATGCGAACGACCGACTTGGCCGGATGGTCGTATGAAAATCAAGTAGATCACGATCAGAACGACGCAAACCGGTATATTCGTTGTCCGGTTCGTCGTTCTCGTTCAGCCGGTTGGCCTCACTAAAATCACTCAAGGCAGCCTGGACATTCCCCATAAGATAGAGAATAGTCCCACGGTTCACATAACTGACCGTCTGCTGTGGGTCAATCACTATGGCGGTATTGTAGTCCTGAAGCGCGCCATCCCAATCACCGCGAATTCTGCGTGCCTTACCACGACTATCATAAGTACCTGCGTCGGAAGGGTTTATGCTAATTGCTTTGTCAAAATCGGCCAGCGCATGGTCATAATCGCCGCACCGAACATAGACTGCTCCGCGATTACGGTAGCCAAGCGCATTGTGTACATCCAATTGAATCGCATGGGTATGATCCGCAATCGCGCCATCCAGGTCTCCCATCTCTGCGCGGGCGACCCCCCGGTTATCATAAGCATTGGCATAATAAGGACTCAGGCGCAGCGCAGCATCGTAATCGACCATCGCTCGTTGTAAATCACCTTGATCAGCACGCGCATTTCCACGATTGTTATATGCGGTGGCATTGTTCGCGTCCAGATGGATCGCGCGCGTGTAATCACTGATAGCAGCATTTAAATTACCCAGCGCTTTGCTCACCAGGCCGCGATTATTGTACGCAGTAGCATTTGACGGATCGTAGAAAATAGCCTGATTGTAATCCGCGAGGGCTTCGACCAAATTATTGTGTTTTGCGTGGAGCAGGCCACGATTGATATAGACGTTGGCATTATGTGGATTGAGTGTCAGCGCGTGATCGTAATCCGCGAGTGCTCCCGCTAGATCTCCCAGGCGATAATGGGCTAACCCGCGATTGCTGTAGTGCATGGGGTTATCCGGTTCCAGGGCAATAGCGCGATCACAGTTGCGAATCACGCCGTGCATATCGCCACGGTTGGCATAAGTTGTACTGCGATCACTATACATACCCACTAAAAAGGTGCGCCAGAACAATTTGAGAGATGTCATTATGGACATAATGCCTAGCTCCAATTATATAAATTACTAAAAATATCGGGCTTTTTCAAAGATTTTTCTTTTATTCTACAATAACTGTTGAAAATGACTAAAAAGATTTCCTGGTTTTTATACCTATAACATAAAGCGCCTTGCGAATGTCTTACTATTTAGCGTAAGCCAAAAAGCTGATAGATTACTTAGGAGAGCATGAAGTATTTACGAATTTTCTTTTTAAATGCAGTTTGGGGGGCTTTTACATCGAAATTCGGGGCATCGGCAGCTAATTTTGGCCGCACGGTGCAGAAAAAGCGCACGTTTTTCGCCTGAAACACATCACTGAGCGAAATTTGCTGATCTATATCAGAGGGACAGGGCTAACGGCGAGGAGGCCGCCCTTGCTATGCGTCCTGTTTGGAGTAGTATTGAGGCGTCGGGCAGGAATCAAAAATCCCGCCAAAAGCGGGATAAGTTTGTCGGGGCGACGGGATTCGAACCCATGACCTCACCGACCCGAACGGTGCGCGCTACCGGGCTGCGCCACGCCCCGAAAACTGAGCGTCAGTTTACAGGTAAAGCCTGTGGTTGGCAAGAGTGACTTTATGTTGAATTCACGTGTAACATTCACAGATCGCGTTCGCAAATTGACGGGTGGTTTTGTCGGGCGAATGGGCATGGCGTTTTATCGCGCCGGCATTCATCCGGATTATATCACCGTGGCTGGGTTGGGAATTGTCGTGTTCGCCTCTATCCTGATCGGCATGGGTGAGATCCAATGGGGCGGCTTGGTTTTGATCTTTGGGCTGCCGCTGGATGCACTGGATGGCGCAGTCGCACGAGCCATGCAGCGTCGTGACCAATTCGGTGGCTTGCTTGACTCAACACTGGATCGCTATGCAGACGGTTTAATTTTTGCATCTTTGGGGTATTATTTTGCCAGTCAGAATCAACTCAATTATCTGGTGTTGGCGCTGGCGGCATTGATGGGCAGTTACACGGTCAGTTATGTGCGTGCTCGCGCTGGTGAAGCCGGCATTTCGGTGAAAGTCGGTCTGTTTACACGTTTAGAACGGGTTGCGGTTCTGCTGCCTGCGCTGCTCATCCCGCCATTGTTGATCCCAGGCATGTGGATTCTGGCGATTGGTACGAATGTTACTGGCCTTCAGCGGGTCTGGTTCGTATACCGCAACACCGAATTTACGGAAATGTGAGGGTTTATTATGGAGTTCCAACGCGAACTAGTTGTTTTATTTGACCGCGTCCAGATACGCTATTATGGCATCATCATCGTTGTGGCGATGCTGGTCGCGGCCACAATCGCTGCCCGGCTTGCCAAGCGCGATGGACGTGACCCCGACCACATCTGGGGCGCACTGACCTGGGCGATTATCCCGGCAATTGTTGGCGCAAGACTGTGGTTCGTCCTGTTCCCACCAGCAGCACTGGTTGATCAGGGCATGGATACCACCTGGTTTTTCCAAAACTTCTTTAATCTAGAAAATGGTGCTGTCGCCATCTGGAGCGGTGGCTTGAGCATATTTGGCGCGGTGATTGGTGGTTTCCTGGGTGCGTATATTTACATCCGGCGTAACAACCTGTCGCTGCTGCCGTGGCTCGATATTGCAGCGGTGGCGATCCCAATCGGACAGGCCATTGGCCGCTGGGCGAACTTTGTCAATCAGGAACTGTATGGTGTCCCGACTACTCTTCCCTGGGGAATCACCATTGACGCAGCCAACCGCGTAGAACCCTATCGCAGCCTGGTGGAGTATCCGGTCACGACTCAGTTTCACCCGTTGTTCCTTTACGAATCGCTGTGGAGCATCGTCGCATTCATTGTGCTGCTTAATATCTTCCTCCGCTTCCGTCATCGGCTGCTCCCTGGCGACATCTTCCTCATGTACCTTATCCAGTATTCATTCGTTCGCTTCCTGCTGGAAGGGATCCGTGTGGAAGTGACCCTCATCGGTACGACCAATTTTTCGCAGGTGTTGATGGCTGTGGTGTTTATCATTTCACTTGGCGTCTTGATCTACCGTCACCGCCCCGGCGCGGTACATACCAGACCGGATCAGTCTCAACAAACCGCATCAGAAAATTCGTGAGTGCTTAAGCGCGGTTGATGTCAGCCGCGCTTTCTTTTTAAAGGAGGAATCCGTGACGCAATATATCGGGATTCTCACCGCAGGCGGAGACAGCCCCGGCTTGAACGCGGCCATCCGTGGCGTGGGCAAAGCGGGCATGAACGCTTACGGCATGCATGTTATCGGTTTCCGCGATGGTTTTCGCGGGCTGATGGAGAATCGCATCGTGCGGTTGGATAGCAAGGAATTATCCGGCATCCTGACTGTTGGTGGCACCATTCTGGGTACCAGCCGGGACAAACCGCATAAGATGCCGGTTGGCGACAAAAACCTGGACATGACCAGCGTGATAATCGATACCTATGAAAAACATCACCTGGATGCTCTGGTTTGTCTGGGTGGTGGCGGCACACAAAAAAATGCCTACCGGTTGGCACAGCATGGGTTAAACATCGTCACCCTTCCCAAGACGATTGACAATGACGTCGCGATGACGGACATTACTTTCGGCTTTGACACCGCATTAACCATAGCAACTGAAGCGATCGATCGTCTGCACAGTACAGCACATAGCCACCACCGCATTATCGTGGTCGAGATTATGGGCCACAATGCGGGCTGGCTGGCTCTCGGTGCGGGCATCGCTGGAGGTGCTGATGTCATTCTTATCCCCGAAATACCCTACGATGTCGAAAAGGTGGCGGAAGCGATCACCCAGCGCAGTCGCAGCGGAAAGCATTTCAGCATCGTCGCAGTTTCTGAAGGAGCGATGTCGCAGGAGCTGGCGAAAAGACTGAACGCTGCTGAAGAAAATATCGCAAAAGCCAAAGACAAAGCCGAGAAGAAAAAGTACAAAGCAGAACTGGCTGAGATCGAGCAGGAGCGCATGCAAAGCACGCCTGTGCTGACCACCCAATTAGAAGCACTGACCGGGCTGGAATCACGCGTAACGATTTTAGGGCATGTTCAGCGCGGCGGTATCCCCTCAGCGGCAGACCGTTTGCTGGCGACCCGATTAGGTACTGCCTGCACCCACTATATTCATGAGAACATTTTTGGCGTGATGGTGGCTGTTCGTGGTGACGACACTGAGCCAGTGCCTTTAGAACAGGTGGTGGGCAAGCGCAAAACAGTGCCACCCGACCATCCCTGGCTGGACAGCACACGCAATCTAGGCGTCAGCCTGGGCGATTGACATAAAAGTGGCGGTTCACTGATGGCGAACCGCCACATTATTTTTATTGGGCAGGCGGGAAAATCTTCCCTGGATTTAAAATGCCGTTGGGATCAAGCAGCTGTTTGATACTGCGCATCACATCCAGAGCAGGACCGTGTTCATTCACCATATAGGGCGCTTTGCCAATGCCAACACCATGTTCTCCGGTGGCCGTACCATTCAACGACAGCGCCTTCATCACAATCAGCTTGTTGAACATCTGCGAGCGTTTATACTCTTCCTCATTGGCATAAGGGAACTCGACGTGAATATTCCCATCACCCGCATGGCCGATCATATAGGCCGTTACGCCATGTTCCGCTTTCAGTTCCTCGACATAGCCAATCAGTTCCGGGTAGGCGCTGATCGGCACGGCCACATCGTTGATGAAGAAGCCCGTGTCTGGATGAGAGCGCACCATAATCTCATAAGAGGCATGGCGGGCGTGCCATAACTGACGCCGTTCGGTCGGGTCGGTGGTGGAGCGGAAGCTGACTGCGCCCAGTTCCTCACAAATCTCCTTCACCATCTCCAGCCCCATATCCAGCGATTCTTCATGGGCGGAATGGAATTCCATGAACAGCGTGACATGATCGGTGAGATTGACCCCTTCGGCTTCGCGCAGCATCGCCGCATGAGCCGCGTCAATCAATTCCAACGCTGCCGGGTCCAGGCCACTGCCACGGACCGCGACCACTGCTTCAACGGCGTCTTCCACGGAGTCAAACGCCGCCAGCGCCGCGCTCATGTAAGGCGCGATGGGCACCAGTTTGAGGGTTGCTTCGGTAATGATGCCAAGTGTGCCTTCGCTGCCCACAAACAGGTGCAGCAGATCATAGCCCGCCGACTGCTTGATCGAGCGCGAACCGACGCGAATGAGGCGGCCATCTGCCAGCGCGACCTGCATCTGCAAGACGTTATCCTTACTGGCACCGTATTTCACTGTGCGGATACCAGCAGCATTGTTCGCCAGCATTCCACCCACAGTCGCATTGGCACCAGGATCAGGCGCGAAGAAAAGCCCCTGGCGCGCCAACTGGGCGTTCAAATCCTTATGACCGATACCGGGCTGCACCGTCACCTGAAAATCATCTGCGTGTACCTGAACAATATTGGTCATCCGCTCAAATGTCAGCAGGATGCCGCCATAAACCGGGATCGGATTCCCTTCGAGCGATGTCCCAACGCCCCAGGGTGTCACCGGGATATGATGTTCGTTCGCCAGCCGTAAGATTTGGGCGACCTGCTCACCTGTCTGCGGCCAGACCACCACTTCACTGGCATGAGCGGGATGCTGCGACTGGTCGCGACTGTGGAGATCGATGTCTGCCTGGGTGGTGCTCACATTGGCCTGACCCAAAATTTCCGTTAACTGGGCAATAATGCCAGCATCTACTTTCGTAAAAGCGCTTTCTGTAATCATGTGCTTTACACTCCAGATGAATTCTTGACAATGATAATACTGCGGGAGTACCGAAACTGAGTAGTGCCGTATTGGTATCAGCCAAACCAACCACGGCGGCGGCGATGCTCCAGGGTACCATGTGTCAGGGTGGTCAGGCCGCCGCCCCAGACATCATAGATTGGCTGAAGCTCGTCCAGCAGCACCTTGCGGTCGCGCAAGAAGAGCTGCCGCTGCGCGATATCCCATAAGCCAGCGTGCTCACGATAAAACGCCTGCACGGGTTCCAGGGCAAGTCCAGTCTCCCAATGCCATTTTTCAGGAAAATAATAGTAATAGAGGAGATAGGGTGTGGGTGTCATGGCGGAGACACCGCGATTCTCGTACTGCCAGAGATCAGTTCCGGCATGGGTAGCTGCTTCAGCAGTCAGTACCAGGGCTTGAGCAGTCAGCAGCATACGATAAAGGCTGCCACCGTAATAATTCTCCTGTCCTTCTGGCACATGCACCGCTTTGCTGATGTATCCCTCTGGATGCACATCATGATCAATCACGCGCTTAAAGGTCTCCACCGCCTGATCAAAGCGCGTGCTATCCTCAAGTATGATTCCTGCGACCAGATGCAGCAGATTGAGCCATACCAGATCCACATGCATGAGCTGTTCGTAGGGTTGTTCGAGGTGTTCCAGTGCTGCCATGAAGCGGTCATGCCAGGACTGCGAACCATGATTCGCAGGGTGATCACACAGCATTTCATAACCCTGCGTCAGCGCCGCCAGTGACGCGACCTGGGCAATGTATGGCTGCTGCGCATCGACCAGCACATCCAGCGATTCGATTTCGCGCAGTGCCCGCTCCCCGGCATCCAAATCACCCACAAAACGATAGCGCAGCCCGAGGTATTGGATCGCCGCGACCACCGTGGGCGGCTGATAGTGATCCAGCAGCACCCAGGCTTGCTGAAACGGCTCACGCGCACGCTGCTCACGCGCCTGTTTGACATGCGCTTCGGTAAAATACAATCCAAAATGCGAGTACATTTCCTGCCTTATACTGCCTGTGCCAGCAGCTAGTATAACTTATTTTTATCGGCGCAAAATTGTATGGTACCATTAGAAAAATCCATGTCCTGGTGGACCAGCAGTGAACGACCATTCGCAAAATAACGAACCTAATCCAGAAATGCGTTCCCCAATCCGACCGACAAACCCGGATGCGCCAAGCACACCATCCACAGAGCCGGAACCTATATCCCAACCGGAGCAGGATGACCTGCCCGGAGCGGAAGATAATCCCCAGGGGGCGCTGGAAAATTTGCGGCAGAAGATGGAGCATGTCGCCAGCGACTTCGCTGCCGGTCACCTTAACCGCGCTCAGTTCAATGCGATTTACGGGCGTTACAACGAACAGCGGATGATTATCGAACGGTTGATGGAACGCAACCCCGACACTCAGGCCTGGCAGCAGGTCGCCACACCCGGTCACACCTCATTTCTGATGAACCACTTCCAGGCGCGGGTGCAGTACTTTGTCGTCTACCGTACTGACGCGCCTGTTTTGCTAACGATGGGGGGCAAAGAACAGCCAAATATCGACCAGTTAGAGCCGATTCTGCTGTCGCTGATTCGGATGTCACAGCGTCCGAAGAGTGGCCTGGCCCGGAAAGCAATGGGCAAAGGCCGCTGGCTGGTGGTGGCAGTCGGCGATCATGCGGTGACCATGGCGATGTTTGCGTTGGAGCCTTCGACGGCACAGCTCAATCACATTCGCGATCTCCATGCCGATTTTGAACGCGCAAACCGGCGCGCGCTGTGGAAAGACCATCCGGTCAAGCGATTGGGTGCCACGTTCCAGCGCGCGCTGGTCGAGTAAACCATGTTTGAGGACGAGTTCGAACCCGTTGAGACAGTCTATCTTCCTGAAGAAAAAATACCGTTCTGGACAAGACGCCGCATTATCTATGCAATCGTTGCCATCATCCTGATTATCGCGCTGCTGACACTGCTGCTTTATCCGCTGCTGTACCAGCTTGCGCAGCCTCAACCGCCAGTCCCAACACCACCGTTAACCAATGCCTGAACATTAACAAGCAGCAATCACATCCATTTTCAAATTCGCGAGATCAAGCCCGGCATAACCCAGCATCCACGCACCCGGTTCCAGGCTGCGCTGAGTGGTCACTGCACCGGTTTCCACATCCACCACATATAACTCGATGGCCTGTCCATCTACCGGAAGCGCCGCGCCATAAAGCATATGATCGCCCATGACGACCTGGGAAAGTCCCACATCTGGCAGCCAGTGCTTGAGCGGATGACCTGTGCGAATATCCTTCCAGAAGATGCCGCCATCGGCTTCAGCTTCGTTAGCGTTGTCGTGAGTATAGGGGTAAAAATAAAACGCTGAATCCGCCTCTTCGGCCACTGCAACAGCGTCTATTCCGGTTGGGCGCTGCCATAAGTCGTTGATTGCTGTGCTCAGTTCTTCCCGCTTAGACATCTGTTCATGGACTTCTTCCGGCAGATCAGGGCTGGAACAGGATGTTTGCTGCGCCAGATTCACCACCTGAAAGGCACCATCATCACGCGCGAAGTAGATC
>JAIOHN010000171.1 GCA_019912985.1 Anaerolineae bacterium
CGCTGATTCTATTTATCCCGTTGCTGATCTTATGGCTGGTGCTGTGGGCGCTGGTGGTGGTTTTCCAGTGGTTGCGCCGCCTTACTGGGGGAAATCACTTCGCGCTGAGTTAAAATCCACCTTTTGCAGCCCCGCACCCCATCACATAAAGGTTATAAAACCAGCAAAGGAACGCATTACCTGATAGAATCGGGTGATGCGTTTTGTTTTGGTTAATTTTGAGGCTGTTGGATGTGGATAAGACTGTAGCAATCGGCCAATCCGTAAAACGAATCGACGCGCTGGGCAAAGTCACGGGCGAAACCCCGTATCCCAGCGATATTAACCTCGACGGCCAACTCTGGATGAAAATCCGCTTCAGCGACCGCGCCCACGCGCGCATCACCGCGATCGACACGCAAGCCGCAGAGCAGTTGCCCGGTGTGCATGCCGTGTTCACCGCGAAGGATGTTCCAGTCAATGAGTATGGTCTGGTCATGAAAGATCAGCCCGTGCTTTGCGGGCCAGGAAGCAGCAAACCCGGTACTGACAAAGTGCGCTGTTATGCGGATATGGTTGCCCTTGTCGTCGCTGATAGCGAAGCGATCGCGGCGGAAGGCGCAAAACTCATCGACATCACCTATGAAGATTTGCCAGGCTTGTTCGAGCCAGAGGCCGCCATGGATGATGACGCGGCGCTGCTCCATGACGATCACCCGAATAACATCCTGTGTCATTTCCGCATCCGCAAGGGCGATATGGATGCAGGTTGGGCGCAGGCCGATGCGGTGGTTGAGGATGAATATCACACCAGTTGGCAGGAACACGCCTATTTGCAACCCGAAGCGGGCCTAGGCTACATTGACGAGGAAGGTCGTGTGACAGTCATCGTCGCAGGGCAGTGGGTTCACGAAGATCAGGAGCAGATTTATCACGCACTCGATCTTCCGCCAGAGCAGGTGCGTGTAATTTACCCGGCGATCGGTGGCGCATTTGGCGGGCGCGAGGATATGTCGGTGCAGATCGTGCTGGCGCTGGCTGCACATCGCCTGCGTCGCCCGGTGAAAACCGTGTGGAGCCGCGAAGAATCGATTCTATATCACCACAAGCGCCATCCAATCAGTATTCGTACCAGATGGGGCGCGACCAAAGACGGCATGATTGTGGCAGCGGAAGCCAGGGTGGTTGGGGATGCAGGTGCTTACAACTACACCTCGACCAAAGTGATGGGCAACGCCAATCTCATGGTCACCGGGGCCTATGTTATCCCGAATTGTCACATTGATACCTATGGGGTCTATACCAATAACATCCCGTGCGGTGCTTTCCGTGGATTTGGCGCGCCGCAGGGTTTGTTCGCCGCTGAAGGTCAAATCAACAAGCTGGCGCTGGCGCTAAACATGGACCCGCTGGAAATCCGGCTGAAGAACAGCGTTCAGGAAGGCAGCATTATCTCGGTGGGGACACCGCTTCCAAAAGGTGTCTCGATGCCTCAGGTGTTGGAAGCCTGTGGGCGCGAAAGCTTCTGGCAGCAGGTCAATGGTGGCTGGCGGCGATCCGACACATCTCAACCGAACAATCCTGCGCTGCGACGCGGGATCGGGATGGCCGCTGGTTTCAAAAATGTGGGCTTCAGCTTTGGCTTTCCAGAGCAGAGTTGGGCCACGATCGAGCTGCATGGCGGTTCGCAAATCGAAGAGGTGGTGGTGCGGCATTCCGGGGCCGATGTCGGGCAGGGAGCACATACGGTTTTCGTCCAAATGGCCGCAGAGGCTGTGGGTGTGCCGATGGAAAAAGTGCGGCTGCTGGGACATGATACTGCGACGGCGGATACTTCTGGCAGCGCATCCGCTTCGCGCATGACCTTCATGGCTGGTAATGCGATTTGCGGCGCGGCAGAGCAGGCGCTGAAGGCATGGAAGAATGAAGAGCGACCGGCAAAGGCGACCTTCCAGTATCGCCCGCCGAAAACCACCATGTACGATCCGATGACGGGCAAGAGCGAGCCTAACTTTGCTTATGGCTACGTGGCTCAGGCTGTTGAGGTCGAAGTGGATATTGAAACCGGCCATATCCGGCTGGTGAAGGTCGTATCCGCAAATGATGTAGGCCGGGCCGTGAATCCAGAACAGGTGAAGGGGCAGATTGAAGGGGCAGTGGTCCAGGCACAGGGATACACGATTCTTGAGCATTTAATATCCCGTGATGGGCGCATCTTAAATCCCTATCTCTCCACCTATTTAATCCCAACTGTGCTGGATGTGCCAGAAGAAGTGAAGTCGGTTATCCTAGAATATCCTGACCCGATTGGTCCCTGGGGCGCACGCGGGATGGCGGAGATGCCGTTTTTGCCGTTGGCAGCGGCAACGGCGGCAGCGATCTATGATGCAACGGGTGT
Organism: Anaerolineae bacterium; assembly: GCA_019912985.1. Lineage (GTDB taxonomy): Bacteria > Chloroflexota > Anaerolineae > Aggregatilineales > Phototrophicaceae > JAIOHN01. The sequence goes on from JAIOHN010000171.1 coordinate 2,378, forward strand.
GTGGCTCAACTCGCAGCCGTTTACACCGGATAAGGTGGTTGCAGCACTGCGAGCACAGGGCATAGGTGTTTTTTAAAACACACAGCCAGACGATTTCAATCCAAATTTTTCGTCGTTGAACGAGCACAGGATGACTATGAAACTGCTCGATGCATTTGATATAGTGCGAGGCGATGTGATTGCTTTTATCGGTGCCGGGGGAAAAACCTCGACCCTGGTCAACCTTGGCTATGAACTGGCGGAGGCTGGCTGGCGGGTAACGGCGACCACGACGACCTGGATGAAAGAGGATCAACTGGTGTTGATTCCCCAGTCGGTGCCGATGGAGGATGGTGTCCAGGCGATTTCGGCAGGGCTGAACCAGTACCGGTTTGTGTTCCTGTATGATCATATCCGCGATGGAGAAGTGTACGGCCCACCGCCGGAATACATCTCGCAGCTGATGGACACGCTCGATTCCGATGTCTTGCTGATTGAAGCGGATTGTGCGAATGGGCTGCCTCTAAAAGCGCCCTATGCTCGTGAGCCGATCATCCCGGCTGAAACCACATTGGTCGTGCCAACAGCCTCGGTTTCTGTGCTGGGTCAGGAGCTCAATGAGGAAAATGTCTATAATGCCCAGGCGATTATGGACCGTTATGGATTTATCGAAGATGCCCGGGTGAAATCGCCCTGGGTGGCGCAGGTGCTGCGTGACGAGAAGTTGGGGCTGCATGGCGTACCGAAGAAGGCGCGGGTAATGGTGCTCCTGAATCAGGTGACTTCGCACGGTTATGCACGAGCCCGAGCACGCCTGATCGCCCGGTTGACACTGCGTTCACCCCGAGTAAACGGCGTAGTGATAGGGTCAGTGCGCAGTGCAGAACCAATCTATGAGGTACAGCGTCCAGTGGGCGCGGTCGTTCTGGCTGCGGGAATGTCCAGCCGCATGGGCCAACCCAAAATGCTGATGCCGTGGACCCAGAAGAAGACCATTATCGAGCATGTGATTGAGCAGCTTATCCTGGCACGGGTGGATTACATTACGGTGGTGACTGGCGGCCATGCGACAGAGGTCAAGCAGAAAGCGGAAAAAATGGGCGTGGAGACAACTTATAATCCGCTTTACCGTACGGGCGAGATGTTGTCTTCTTTGCAGGCGGGCTTAGAGGCGCTGCCGGATCATGTCGCGGCGACGCTGGTGGTGTTGGGAGATCAGCCGCGTATCCAGCCGCGTGTCGTGAACCAGGTGATGATGGCTTATGCTGAGGGAACCGGCAAGATTATCGCACCGAGTTACCAGAAACGGCGGGGGCATCCGATTTTGATCGACCGGCGTTACTGGCAAGAGATTTTGTCGCTGCCACGTGATGGGTCACTGCGCGATGTGATTAACACGCACGCAGATGAAATTACTTATGTGAATGTCGATACAGATAGTGTGCTGCGCGATGTGGATACGCCTGATGATTATTCGCAGGAACGCCGCCAGGCGGGATTGGGCGGCTAGGGCCCGCTACTGCTTAAACCACTTGAGCAGGCGCTGAACGAGCGTGCGCTTATGCGCCAGTTCCCACTGAGCTTGATATTCTTTTTCGAGCTGGCGGGTGAGGTAAACCATCTCCGTGAGGCGCATCCGAGCGCCATTCACTGCGACCCAACCACTGTTGAGCAGACGTAATTCACGTGGAGCGCGCTGGTAAAGCAGTTGATAGGCAGCTAGATAATGGTCAATGATCTCCTGAGGGTGAACCTGTACCTGAGCAGGCGTTTTCGTCTGTGTTTCCATATCACCTCAACCGTCGTTGCCGCATCCCGATATGTGCGCCAACCTCAATACCCCACGTAAAACGAGCAAAAGCATGTGAAAGAAACTGCTTCCACACGTATTGTCAAATAGATTGTACCAGTGAATGTAAGCGAATACTTCAAAGATTACAAAACTGGGAAGTTTCTCAGCAAAAGTGTCTGAGCCAGCCGGGTCTATCACGTCGTGTGCAGGATAGTATAATAAGCAGTAGTTTGACGAGGAGGGGAAAGATGTCCTATTCATCGGACGATTACAACGCAGCAGTTGAAATGATCCGCAGCCGGACGAAGGCTCAGCCAACGATCGGGTTGGTACTCGGTTCTGGGCTGGGGACGCTGGCGGATACGCTGGAAGCGCGTGATGTCATCCCCTATAGCGATATTCCAGGTTGGCCGCGCTCCACAGTGCATGGTCACAGCGGCCAATTGGTCATTGGCGAGCTGGAAGGTCAGACCGTGGTGGCGCAGCAGGGCCGGGCTCATTTTTATGAAGGGTATACCCCTCAGCAAGTGACTTTCCCGATTCGAGTGATGTACAAGCTTGGCGCGCGCAGCGTGATCCTGACCAACGCAGCAGGTGGCCTGAATCCTGCTTATAAAGTCGGTGATTTGATGCTGCTGAACGATCACATTAATTTTGTGGGCATGTCAGGCAATAATCCACTGATGGGTCCCAATGACGACTCCTTTGGCCCCCGTTTTCTGGGAATGTCGCAGACTTATGATCGCGAACTGCGCCAGCAGGCGCTTCATGTGGCTGATGATGCAGGCGTGACACTGCACGAAGGGGTATATGTATGCCTCTCCGGACCAACCTTTGAGACACCCGCCGAAGTGCGGATGCTGCGGACACTTGGCGCTGATGCCGTGGGCATGTCGACTGTGCATGAGGTATTGGTCGCGCGTCATGCGGGGATGCGCGTAATGGCCTGTTCGGGAATCACCAATGTGGCGATTGACCAGATTGACACCACACAGGATGCCAATCACGAAGAAGTACTTGATGCAGGAAAAGTGCTCGTACCCCGCCTGACAGCGGTGCTGCGAGGGATATTAAGATCATGGCAGGCATAGTTTTCTTTATCGAGCAGATCGCCATCGGCCTTTACATTTTGTTGGGCCTCGCCATTTTTTTGACGTGGCGGCGCTGGCAGTTGGCTCGGCGAGAGCTGCGGTCCACGCATTTTGAGCTGGAACGTAATCTGGCACGCTATAAACGGGCCAACGCGGTAACCATGCTGGTGCTGCTGGTGGAAGTGGTGCTGGTGATAGTGGGCATGCAGCAGGTCGTTGCGCCGACCATCCGCGCTGAGGATGACACCGTGCAGACGATTGAAGAAATTGCCGATGACGGCGTATTTAACACGCCGGTACCAGGACGCTCGGATGAGACGCTGATTGATCCCAGTAATGTCAACCTGACACCGGATGACTTACAACTTCGCGTGTTGGCAACTCCGACTCTGACTCCGACTCCGGTTGGCACCATCATCCCCAACCCACCGGCAGCAGTGGGGTGTGAAGACGAGCGAGCGAGCCTGCAAATCCCGACCAACGGGCTGCGTGTCTTTGAGCCGCTCACAGTTATTGGCACCGCGAATGTGGATGACTTCGCATTTTATCGTTTTGAGATCAAGGGGCCGCAGACTTTGGGAAACTTCGCCATTCTGGAAGATCATACACAGCCGGTGCCTGAAGTGGGCGAACTGGGCCAGTTTGTCCCCTCATTCTATGAGCCAGGGCTGTATCAATTCCGGCTGACCGTGTTTGACATCACCAATACCTTGCGAGCGTCGTGCATGGTCAATATCGACATCACCGATCCGATTCCAACAGCGACCCCGTTACAATCATGACCAGGCCAACCATTGGAATCATAGGTGCGGGTAAGGTTGGTGGGGTCCTGGCGCGTCTGCTAAAGCAAGCGGGGTATGAAATTGGCGCGGTTTACAGCCGGTCGAATGCTGAAGCGCTGGCGCAAGCGGTAGATGCGGAAGTGACAGGCTCATCTGCCGAGGTCGTTGCGAAAGCGGACCTGGTGCTGCTGGCGGTACCAGATGATGTGATCCAATCGGTGGCTGTTGCGCTCGAAAAAGCGAACTGGCAAGGTAAGGGTGTGGTGCATACCTCTGGTGTGCATGATGCGGACTTACTGGTGCCGCTGGTGTCGCAGGGAGCAATGATCGGGAGTCTGCATCCGGCATTTCCGTTTACCGAGGCAGCGGTATCCACACTGGCTGGCGTCACATTCGCCATCGAAGCGGCAGATGAGACTCTGCGCGGCTGGCTGATCGCCATCGTGGATGCGTTAGAGGGGAACCCTTTCTTGATTCCGCCGGGAGAAAAAGCGCTGTATCACGCAGCATTGGTGTTTGCCAGCAATTACACAGTCACGCTCTATGCAGTCGCGGAGACGCTGCTGCGGCGCTTGGGTGCAGAACCTGAAGCAGCGGAAGCGGCGCTGAATGCCTTAATGGTGGGAACGGTCGCAAACTTGCAGGCCAAAGGGGTGCCGGGTGCGCTCACGGGTCCGTTGGTGCGCGGCGACTCAGGTACAGTTGAGGCACATCTGGCTGCACTGGAAGCCGTGGATAGTCCACTCGCCGAGGTGTACCGGCTGCTGGCGCAGCTCTCACTGCCAATGGTCAAAGAACGCGGTGTACCGGTAGATGTGATGGGAAAACTCTTCGCAGCGCTGAACAAACCTTATATTTAAAACCCTCGCTTTGTTTGGCAAGGCAACGACAGGACACAAATTATGCGATTAACAATCCGTGATATTCGCAAGATGAAGGATGCGGGTGAAGCGATTCCGATGCTGACGGCTTACGATGCGACGAGTGCGCGGTTGGCCGAGGCTGCCGGTGTGCCGATGCTGTTGGTCGGGGATTCACTCGGTATGGTTATTCAAGGCTATGAAACCACCATTCCGGTGACACTGGATCACATTATTTATCATGCATCAATCGTGACGCGCGTAACGCAAACGCCGCTGGTAGTGGGCGATATGCCGTTTATGTCATACAACGTCAGCCCGGAGCAGGCTGTGAGTAATGCCGGGCGGTTGATGCAGGAAAGCGGGGTCGGCGCGGTCAAATTGGAGGGCGGTGAGACTGTGGCCCCGGCGATAGAGCGTATCGTGAATGCAGGTATCCCGGTGATGGGACATATCGGGCTGACACCCCAGAGCGTGAACCGCTTCGGCGGGTTTCGCGTACAGGGGCGCGAGATCGTGGGCGCGCAGCAGTTATTGCGTGATGCGCAGGCCGTGCAGTCGGCGGGCGCGTTTGCGGTCGTCTTGGAGCTGGTCACTGGACCGCTGGCGCAGATGATTACCGAAAAGCTGGATATCCCGACCATTGGTATCGGCGCGGGACCACATTGTGATGGTCAGGTGCAGGTGTTCCACGACATTCTGGGATTGTTCGACGGACACATGCCGCGACACGCCAAGCGCTATGTGGATGCCGGTGGAACCATGCGCGAGGCGATCCAGCAGTATGTAAAAGAAGTGCAGCAGCATGCCTTCCCAACCGACGAAAACAGCTTTTCGATGAGTCAGGATGTGCTCGACGCGCTTAAGGAAGAAGGAGTTGAAAGCGGTGGAGATTATTGAGTCGATTGCAGCGCTGCGCACAGCGCGGTCACGGCTTCAAGGCGATGTAGGGCTGGTGCCGACCATGGGCGCGCTGCATGCCGGGCATCTCACGCTGGTAGACTATGCGCGGGCAGAAAACGACGCCGTGATTGCGACGATTTTCGTCAATCCAACGCAGTTCGGACCGAATGAGGATTTCAACGCTTACCCGCGCGATTTACCCCATGACCTGGAGGTGTTTGAGGCCGCAGGGGTTGACCTGGTGTTCACGCCAACCAATGCGCTGATGTACCCGCCGGGCTATCAAACGTATGTGGAAGTAGAAGGTGTATCACAAGGGCTGGAAGGCGCGCAGCGCCCCGGTCATTTTCGGGGTGTGGCGACAGTCGTCACAAAGCTCTTTCACCTGACGCAGCCCACACGCGCTTATTTCGGTCAGAAGGATGCCCAGCAGGTGGCGGTGCTGCAGCGACTGGTGCGCGACCTGAATTTTCCGCTAGAGATGGTGGTCTGTCCGATTGTGCGG
>JAIOHN010000172.1 GCA_019912985.1 Anaerolineae bacterium
TTTCCAGGCACCCTGTAGAAGCGTTTCGAGGCGTATGCCGAATTCGAGCTGCAATGCGGCTTCTGTGAGAAAGAAGTGGTTTTTCTTTTTGTAGAAAACCTCTATAATGCTGACCAGGTAAGGGTTTGCGATATCGAAGAGATACGCATCGGATATAAGGAAAGCCGTGTCGCGAACAATATCAGTCAAGGAAGCAGCCGCAGCGCTGGGCATTACACCTCGGGCTGTCACCTATCGCCTGGAAAAAGGTGCCCTCAAAGGAACGCTGAGCAAGAACGAGTTCGGCGTACCGGAATGGCGGATACACCCGAACAAAGAGATCATGGCCGGGCTTCAGAATGAAAGCGAACCGGCGGTAGTCAACGGTCCGATAAATTTCGAACCTTCCGATGTTGTCGAGGCCGAGTCGGTAGAGACACCACAGGATGTGGAGGCGGCTGACGAAACTACCGAGAACGAGGCTCGATTCAGCAATGAGTTTCAAGCCATCGTAGAGCAATGCGTCCGCCCCCTGGTCGAAGAAGTAAAAGCTCAGACCCTTGCGATAGCCGAAAGAGATCGGATCATCGAAGAGCAGAGCAGACAGCTGCGCCTACTCCCGGACCTCCAGAGCCAAGCCCAGAAGGAGCGTGAGCGAGCCGAAGAGGAGCGCAAGGCAGCAGAACTCCGGGCACTGGAAATAGAAGCCTTAAACAAGCAGATAGCCGCCATGGAAGAAACAAAGCAAGAGCTTGAGGAGAAAGCCAATCAAGCGAATGTCCTGGTAAGCGATCTTGAGTCTCTCAAAGCGAAGGTGGAAGAACTTCAAAAACCCTGGTGGAAGAAGTGGTTCTACCCTCAAGAGTAAGGGTTTGAGAGGTAAGGATGCCAACAACGATCACCCAGGGGTTTACCAAGTTTCGCAGCAATCTTGAAATAACCAGCCTACAGAGCAGCACTGTATCAACACGTCAAACGAATGTCCGTGGCGTGGTGAAAGCAGGTTTAGGGTGTTGGTGGAGCAACGGAACAGAAAACTGCCATAAGGATGGTTCTTTTTACCAGAAAGCTAAGCTCCACAAGCCTTCCAGGTCTTATCGGGTTAGCGATGCGGCTTCGGGGATCCACCGATAGAGCGTTGCCATTGAGATTTCCAAGTCATGAGCAACATCCCGCGGAAGCATGCCTGCCCGCAAGAGTTTCTTTGCCGATTTGATCTTGCTGTCTGTCATGACTCGCCGGCGACCACCTACCCGGCCTAACTTCCTTGCGGCTTCTAGACCGGCTTTCGTGCGCTCAACGAACAGTTCACGCTCCATCTGAGCCAAGCTTGCCATTACGTGAAAGAAGAAGCGACCAGCACTGGAACTGGTGTCAATATTGTCCTTCAGGCTTGTGAAATTTATCTGCCTAGACTCAAGCTCCTCGACGAGGTCTACTAACTGTTTGACCGTCCGGCCAAGGCGATCAAGCTTCCAAACCACCAATGTATCTCCTCGTCGCAGATGAGACATGGCCTCTTCCAGCGCTTTTCGACCTTTTTGAGCGCCGGAGAAAAAAGAGCTGAAGGATAAGGCCAACCAGGCCAATATTCTGGTTGGTGATCTGGAATCTTTAAAGGCCAAGGTAGAAGAGCTGGAACGTCCCTGGTGGAAGAAGTGGTTTCTACCAAAACCCAACTAGGACAGGTGACACTACAGGAAAATCTGAAATTAGTTCGCTAAAAACTTCTGAAACTCACCCCGTCCAGCTCCTTTGCGTAAGTTGTAGTCAAATCGGAATAAAATGTCTACACTCTCAGGCGACCCATATGGCAATGGACCGAAAGCACTCGAAGCCTTTGTTATAGCTGTAATTCCAGCTTCATCAGCTTGCTTTTTTCCTGACGACTGCACGATACGCATGTCGGAGATGTGACCATCAGAATGGACCTTGAAGGCAACAGCAACACGATTTGATGAATCAGTTTTTGGTGGATACCAGTGTGTTTTTATGGCCCGTTGTAGATTTCGCATGAAAGGTCCAAAATCGATATATCCTTCTTCAGTCTCACCACCAAACGAGTAGTCAATACCAATTTTCCGTAAATTGACATCTGGCAAAGATAAGAACGGGCCTGCTTTTGTCACTGAATCAAGTGCTTTTTTATCAATTGATAGATCGCCAGATGATTGGAAGATCTTTGGCTTCAGCATGTTTCCAGTCTTGCCTACACTAAAAGACACAACAACTGGCCGTAGTCCTTCTGGGAATTTGAAGCCTCCCCATGTATCCAAGACCTTCTTATGTAAGTCATTCAAGAAATGAAAGTACTTTCTTTCCGGTGGTACGTCTTCCTCTTCGTCTTGTTCTTCTGGTTCAAATAGCCCAAAAGACGAAGTAGGTGGCGGTGGTGGAACCAATCCTGAATCAGTGTCCCTGTTTACCTTGGTAGCGTCCTTCTCGATGCCAACTACTTCATATTCCCAGTAACGAATCGCTGGAAAAGGAATGGTGTCTTCAGGACTGGCTATCCCAGCGATTTTTTCGTAGAACGGAAGAGTTGAATAATTTCGATCACCAGCATCAATCTTTTCGACCAATACGAGAGAATCTGCCAAAAACCGATATCTCAACGAATGATCATTTGCCAACGAAGCCAAGATCTCTGATATATGTAGCCGGGAGAATTTCGCTGATGTCACTTCCAAACCCACAGATCGGTCAACAAGAGCCTTTAGCCCGGCTCTCTTCAATAAAGCTCTCATAGCTGTATCCAACGGCGTACTGTTAAATTCCACTCTCCCAAGCAGATCGTCCTGTTTCAAGGTTAAAGAACTAGCCGATGTTTCAGCAGAGGCGCCCGATAGTCCAAATAGCTGAACCAAAAGTAGCAGTATAGAAATTGAAATTCTATGGCTTATTCTGTGGAACATTTAGACCTTTACCCGCAGTACCTCTAAGCAAATCCTGTAGATTAGGCGTGTTGGCAGGAGGAGGAGGAGCAAATCCATTTCCTCCTCCTCCCGTCTGATCTCTTTTTTGCTGTGAGCGAGTACCGACCTGGCTACCGTGAAAAAGATCAGCAGGTGTCTCTGGTGCCGCGCGATGACCATCTTCCCAAACAACAATACCTGTCTCTTCATCAAAGTCAAAACAAAATTGCTGTATTTTGCTAACTAGTCGGCGCTGAAAAATGAAAGATTTTGGAGATTCGTTAGCTTGTCGACGTCACGACATATTCTATTGAACCTATTCTAACTGTCGGCTCCTCATGGTTTTCACCGGACCTTGGTATAGATGCTGGCTTCCTTCCTCTC
>JAIOHN010000173.1 GCA_019912985.1 Anaerolineae bacterium
GTGTGTGTTGTTGGTGGCTAGAGCCGTGAGGGTACACCCGGTCCCATTCCGAACCCGGCAGTTAAGCTCACGAGCGCGGATGGTACTGCACGGGTAACTGTGTGGGAGAGTACGCCGTTGCCAACGCATCCTTCTCCTCCCTCCCGCTTCTTTTCTTTCCTCTTTTTTCTCAATTTTTAAATTTATCCGTATCGCAGCTTAAGCTCTTTGCGGGCGCGCCGGGCATCTACGCTCTGGGCATAGCGCAGCGTCGTCTCGCCGCGTGCGTGACCGGCGATACTTTGTACCGTTGAAATCGGCGTGCCCGTCGCCAGCGCCTCGGTAATGAACGTCCGTCGCGCATCATGCGGCTTGCTCTCGATCTGGGCCGCTTCCGCCGTCGCCGCCCAGATACGGTACACGTCCGTTCCCGAAATCGCCTTGTCTTTGCCCACATGATCGCCCCGGTTCACCGGCGTAAAAACGGACTGATAACCATCCGGTTGAATACGTTGCCATGCCCGCAGTGCATTCAAGGCATACTCGCCCGCCAGTGGCACATCCCGGCTCTTGTCGCCCTTGCCGTGCCGGATATGCACGACACCGTTTTCAAAATCCACGTCGTCCCAGCGCAGTGCGGCGGCCTCTGACCGCCGGATACCGCCCAGCAGCAGCACCGCCACCAGCGCCCGGTTGCGGACGACCATCGCCTTGTCGCTATCCCACACCCGCAGCATTTGATCGGCCTGCGCCGGGGTCAGCGCCCGCCGGGTGCGTTCCTGGGCGCTTGTGTCTTCGCTCGGCGCAGGTGCTTTGATGATTTTGAGCGCCTCGTACAGCCGCCGCGTCGAATCATCCGGCGTCAGCACATACGCCATTTGCGCCAGCTTGCGCATGGCCGAAAGCTGCCGCTGCCGGGTCGCTTTGGTCGTGTTTTGACTCTCCAGAAAGTCGATAACCCGTGCCGGTGTCATCTCCAGCGGCGATAATCCGTTTTGCTGACAGTAAGCCTGCCACAGCTTATAAGTCTGCTGGTACACGCGCCCGCTGTCTGCCGATTCCAGCGTGCGCAGCCCCAGCCTGACCAGCTCCTGAAAGACTTCGTCAGCCAGAAGTTCATCTTGGTTTTTCGGAATCAGAGCATCCATATTGAGCCTGTTTTGATGTACGAAAAGACTTATTTACGTACATTATTTTACCCCAAAAACTGATGTTTTTACAACGCAAAATGACAGATCATTATTCAGAATGACAGTCAGGTTTAGGGTTTAAAATGAGTGTTTTTGTCTTTTGGGCTATCGACTAAAGACGAATGACTATCGACTTCTTCGCCTGTTAGGTGTAATTAAGGCTGAAACCCTAGAGTGAAAAAAATTTGATCCTGCCTGAACAAACTACGATGCAGCCTCGAAATGACAGGCAGACTCAGCTGTGAAAGCGAAACATGGATAATCCGAATTTCAACCCTTTTGATCTAACCCAAAAGGTCATCATCATCACGGGTGGGGCAGGTCTCCTGGGGCGCGAATACGCGCACGCCATCGCCCGCATGGGCGGGACGCCCATCCTCGCCGATCTCAACATAGACGCGACACGAGCGGCGGCGCAAAACATATTTGACCAGACCGGCTGTGCTGCTGTTGCTATACCCACCGATGTCACCCGCAAAGAATCCGTGACCAGCCTCATACAGGAAACGGTGAGCCGCTTCGGGCGCATTGATGGTTTGGTCAACAATGCCGCCCTCGATCCCAAATTTGATACCTCACACGGCCAGCAGCACACCAACAGCTTTGAAGACTATCCGCTGGAATTGTGGAATCAAAGCCTCGCCGTGAATGTCACCGGCATGTTTTTGTGTGCTCAGGCCGTTGCGCCCGTCATGCTGAAGCAAAATCAGGGTGTGATCGTCAACGTCTCGTCCATGTATGGTTTGGTTGGCCCCGATCAGCGTTTATACGAACGCGATGACCCGGACGCCCCCCGCAGCTTCAAGCCGGTGCAGTACACGGTGACCAAGAGCGCCGTCCTCGGCCTGACGCATTATCTGGCTGCCTACTATGCCGGGAAGGGCATCCGCGTGAACACCCTCACGCCCGGTGGTGTCTTCAACGGTCACGACGATGAATTTCTGCGCCGCTACAACGCCCGGTCGATCCTGGGACGCATGGCCGACAAAAACGAAATGTGTGGGCCATTGTTGTTCTTGCTTTCTGATGCCTCATCCTACATGACCGGCGCGAATCTGGTCGTCGATGGAGGCTGGACAGCATGGTAAACCAGCCCGAAGTCTTAGCCATCATCCCGGCGCGCGGCGGCTCAAAAAGTATCCCCGGCAAGAATATCAAACCGCTGGCAGGCATCCCGCTCATCGCCTACAGCATCGCCGCTGGCGTGCAGGCGCAGACCGTGACGCGGGTCATTGTCTCCACTGACAGCGAAGAAATCGCCGAGGTATCGCGGCAGTATGGCGCGGAAATCCCCTTCATGCGGCCTGCCGAACACGCTCAGGACTCAACGCCTGATCTACCGGTGTTTGTCCACGCACTCAAATGGCTATACGAAATGGAGAATTATCAGCCCGATGTGGTCGTTCATCTGCGCGCGACCAGCCCCTTTCGCCAGCTTTCCTGCGTCGACGATGGCGTGCGGATGCTGCTCGATGACCCGCAGGCCGACTGCGTGCGCGGCATGATAAACGCCCAGCAGAATCCCTACAAAATGTGGCAGCCCGACCCGGATAGTCCCTATGCCCGCCCGCTGCTCAGGCTGGACGGCATCGCCGAACCCTACAACGCGCCCCGTCAAAAACTGCCGCCGACCTACTGGCAGACCGGCCATCTGGACGTGATCCGCCCAGCGACCATCCTGGAAAAAAATTCGATGACCGGCGACCATATCCGCGCGCTGCTGATCGACGAGCGTTACACCATTGATATTGATACGCCGCTCGATTGGGAAGCGGCGGAAATGATGATTGAACGGCTGGCGCTGCCGCTGGTAAAACCGGAGTGACTTATCAAATGAAGAGGACTTTAACGGAATGATTCTGGACACTGACCTCCATCGCTACGTTCGTTTTAAAGAAGAATCGATCTCCAACGCGCTCAACCACATCATCGACGTGAAGGGCAGCATCATCTGTGTGGTCGATCAGCGCAACGTGCTGACCGGCCTGTTCACCAAAGGCGATCTCCTCCGTTGGCTCACGCGCCAGCAGGTGGTAGACCTCAACAAACCCATCGCCGAAGTCCTCAACCGCAATTTCATTTTCGCTTCCGATGATGACCCGCCGGAAGAAATCGAAGCCCGGCTCGAACAGGTCGAATATGTGCCCGTCGTCGACGAACACAACCGTCTCATTGCCGTCGCCCGCAAACGCGACCGCCGCATCAGAATCGGCGATTTCACCATTTCCGATAACGACCCGACCTTCGTGATCGCTGAAATCGGCATCAACCACAACGGCAGCCTCGAACTTGCCAAACGCCTGATTGACGACGCCGTAGAAGCCGGGGCAGACTGCGCTAAATTTCAGATGCGCCACCTGAAATCGCTCTACAGCAACGCTGGGAACGCCGATGACGCCCGCGAAAACCTCGGCTCGCAGTACACGCTTGATCTATTGTCGCGTTTCCAACTGACGACCGAGGAAATGTTCGAAGCCTTTGATTACTGCAAAGCGCGCGGGATTCTGCCGCTGTGTACCCCCTGGGATTTGACCAGTCTCAACGACCTTGAACGCTACGGGATGCAGGCCTATAAAGTCGCTTCGGCGGACATGACCAACCATGAACTGCTGACCGCGCTCATCAAAACCCGCAAGCCGCTGATCTGCTCGACCGGCATGTCCGACGAGGCCGAAATTGTCCAGAGTGCCCGCTTGCTCAAGCAGCACGGGGCGCAGTATGTTCTGCTCCAGTGCAATTCCACCTATCCGGCTCCCTTCAAGGATGTTCACCTGCGCTACATGAAGCGCTTGCAGGAAATCGGCGATTGTCCCGTCGGCTATTCCGGCCACGAACGCGGCATCCATGTGCCGGTGGCGGCGGTCGCGCTCGGCGGTCGGGTGATCGAAAAACACATCACCTTTGACCGTAGCATGGAAGGCAACGACCATAAGGTCAGCCTGCTCAAAGATGAATTCAAGCTGATGATCGAGACCATCCGTCAGGTCGAAGAATCGCTCGGTTCCGATTCCCCGCGTCAGATCACCCAGGGCGAACGCATGAACCGTGCCAACCTTGCCAAAAGTCTGGTTATCAACCGCGATCTGCGCGCCGGGGAATCCATCACCGCCGACATGATCGCCATCAAAAGTCCAGGGCGCGGCTTGCAGCCCAATTATCGGGAGCAGCTTGTCGGGCGCGCGGCCAAGCGCGATTTCCAGGCGGGCGATTTCTTTTACCCCGCCGACCTCGAAGATGATCTGGTGCAGCCCCGCAAATACCAGTTCAACCGTCCCTGGGGCTTACCGGTGCGCTACTACGATTACGATAAATTGATGGACTGCACCAACCCCGATTTCCTCGAATTCCACCTCAGCTACAAGGACATGGAACAGGACATCCACCGCTTCTTCAAGGAACCGTATGACATGAACCTCACGGTGCACAGCCCCGACCTGTTCACCGGCGATCATCTGCTGAATCTGGCCGCCGAAGATGAGAGCCACCGCCAGCGTTCGATCATGGAATTACAGCGCGTGGTTGAAGTCACCCGCTCGCTCAAACCCTATTTCAAACGCGCCGAAAAGCCGCTCATCATCGCCAGTCTGGGCGGGTTCAGTAAAGATGGTTTCGTCGATCCCTCCAGCCGCGACGAGATGTACGCCCGCATCGCCGACTCGCTGTCCCAGATTGACCAGGACGGCGTGGAAATCATCGGCCAGACATTGCCGCCGTTCCCCTGGTATTTCGGCGGCCAACTTTACTTGAATCTCTTCGTCGGCGCGCAGGATACGGCGCAGTTCTGCGAACGTTACGGCTATCGCCTCTGTTTCGACACCTCCCATTCCAAACTGGCCTGCAACCACTTCGGCTGGTCGTTCAAGGAATTTATCGACACCATCGGCCCCTACATCGCCCACCTGCACATCGTCGATGCCGAAGGTGTGGACAGTGA
>JAIOHN010000174.1 GCA_019912985.1 Anaerolineae bacterium
TGGGTTCGGTGTGGTCTATCGGGCTTACCAACCCGCCGTTGACCGCGAAGTCGCCATCAAAGCCATTTTGCCGGTTCACGCCAACGACCCGGAATTTGTCCGGCGGTTTGAGCGTGAAGCACATTTCATCGCTCGTCTGGAGCATCCTCATATTATCCCCATCCATGACTACTGGCGTGATCCGCGAGGCGCTTACTTGGTGATGCGCTATCTGCGTGGTGGGAATTTGCTGACTTCAGTGCAACAGAACGGCCCCTGGCGCTTGCGCGATGCCGCCCGGTTGGTGGAGCAGATTGCATTTGCATTGAATACCGCGCACCAGCAGGGCATTGTCCATCAGGACCTTAAACCGGAAAATATCCTGCTGGATAACGAGCACAACGCCTATTTGTCGGATTTTGGAATTGCCACCGATATTATTTCGCCGCCAAACGACCCACCAGAGCGGTATGGGTCGCCGGGGTATGCATCACCGGAGCAAATCCTCGGCCAGATGATTACTGCCCAGTCCGATATTTACAGCTTCAGCCTGGTGATCTACGCCATGCTGACCGGCCAGCCTCCCTTTGAAGCATCCAGCACCGCCAATCTGATTCAAAAGACGATCCATGAGCAACTGCCCTGGGTAGCGGATAAACGACCCGATTTACCCCGCGAAGTGGATCATGTGCTGCGCCGGGCAGCCGCCAAAAACCCGAAATCCCGTTATGCCAATGTCTTGCAGTTGGCAAACGAATTTGTCCAGTGCATCAACCATCAAGTCGGTGATGGTGAGCTGTCATCCCTGGATGATGAAGTCGTCATCACCACGGCACCCAGCACCATGCCATTGCGTGAGCAGGTCACCAGTTTTCTGCGAATTGAAACGCAGTCGCTAGCCGAATTGGTGCGCAATCCTTATAAAGGGCTGCGCGCTTTTGATGAGACGGATGCGGATGATTTTTATGGCCGGGAAGCCCTGGTGCAGGCACTGACACAGCAGCTTCAGCGGCGTGGACAATACGAGCGCTTCCTGGCGGTCGTGGGGGCCAGCGGCAGTGGCAAGTCGAGTGCCGTGCGGGCGGGGTTGATCCCGGCGCTGCGTAAAGGCGCAGTAACTGGCTCCGAGCGCTGGTTTATCACGATGATGACGCCGGGAGAGCATCCGCTGCAAGACCTGGAAGAAGCCCTGATGCGTGTGGCCTTCGACCCGCCGGAAATCTCGCTCAGCAAAGCGATGCGTAAAAACAACAGCGGCCTGCTGAATGCCTTGAAAACGCTGTTTCCGGTGGATGTCTCGCAAGTGCTGCTGTTCATTGATCAGTTTGAGGAAGTTTTCTCACCAGCGGTGAGCGATGAGGAGCGCAACTGGTTCTTGAACAATTTGCTGCATGTCTTGCAGCAGCCAACTGGTCAGCTTCAGGTGGTCATCACCCTGCGCGCCGATTTTTATGATCGCCCACTCACTTTTCCGGGATTCGGCAGTTTTATGCGCGAGCGGACAGTAGTGGTGCTGCCACTGGAAGACAGTGAACTGGAACAGGCGATTATCCAGCCTGCGGTCAAGTCAAATCTGATGCTGGACCCGGGATTGGTTGATCAAATTGTAACGGAAGTCCGTGAGCAGCCAGGTGGGCTGCCGCTGCTTCAGTTTGCGCTAACGGAATTGTACGAACGGCGTGAAGGTGTGCGCCTGACCAACCAGGCTTACGACAAAATCGGCGGTGTTTCAGGGGCGCTGGTGCGCCGCGCGGATGAACTCTACAATTCGTTGACGACCAGCCAGAAACTGCTCGCCCGCCAGATTTTCCTACGGCTGATCACACTTGGCGATGGGGTGGAAGACACCCGACGGCGCGTGCTTCAATACGATCTGCTTTCGATTGGGGATAAGCGGTTGGGGCAGGAGATTATCGACCTGTTTGGAAAGTACCGCCTGCTGACCTTTGATCGCGATCCTGTTACCCGTGCTCCCACAGTTGAGATCGCCCATGAGGCGTTGATCCGGCAGTGGCGTAAGCTGCGCGATTGGCTGGAATCAAACCGCGATCATTTGCGGCTGCAAATGCGCTTGAACGCGGCCACACTTGAATGGTTGAATGCCCGGCGCGATCCCAGCTTTCTGGCGTCCGGTTCACGATTGGTGCAGTTTGAAGGATTGCTCGACCAGATTAATGTGGCTTTGACCGCGGATGAGCGTGACTACTTGCAAGAGAGTGTGGCACTGCGGCAGCGGAACATCCAGCGGCAACGTTTTTTTATTGCCAGCCTGATTGTCACCACCCTCATTGCGCTTGGACTGGCACTGTTTGCTGTGGATCGGCAAAACCAGGCGCTTGCAGAGCGCGACCGGGCGGACCAGCAGGCCGAGATTTCGCGTTCGCGTGAATTGGCGATGGCCTCTGTGACCGATCGCACCCGTCTGGACGAACGTCTGCGTCTCAGCTTGGAAGCACTGGCGAGTCATGATACGCGAGAAGCGCGCAGCAGCCTGCTCAGCGGGTTGCAGTCTAATCCACGTTTGATGGCCTTCTTACCGGGTCACAGCGACAAAGTTCGCGCAGTCGCAGTCAGTCCTGATGGGCAGTGGGTGGCAACGGCGGGCGATGATCTGTCAATTCTGCTTTATGATGCAAATACATTAAAGCCTGTTTCTGAACCGCTCACAGGCCACACCAAGCCCATCTGGAGTCTGGCGTTTAGCCCGGATAACCGCCTTCTGGCTTCGGCTGGTGAGGATGGTACTGTGCGCCTGTGGGATGTGGAAAATGGAACCCAGCGGGCGTTACTGGAAGGGCACGATGGTGAAGTGTGGAGTGTTGCTTTTAGCCCAGATGGACATGAACTGGCATCGGCAGGTGCGGATCGGATTGTGCATCTGTGGGATTTAACCACGCAACCGCCAGAGAGCAGCTTGCTGGGGGGGCATACTGATACTATATGGACAGTGGCGTTCAGTCCTGATGGGCATTATCTGGCATCTGGTGACGCCGCCGAAGCGATTCGGCTGTGGAATCTGCAAGACCTGGAGGATGTGAGTGTTCTAGAAGGGCAGCAAAACTGGGTACTTACATTGGACTTCAGCGCCGATAGCACACTGCTGGCATCCAGCGGGCCAGATCGAGATGTGGTGCTGTGGGATGTTGCTAACCGGCAAGAGCTTGGTAAGTTCAGCACGGGACATACCGATTGGGTACGTCGGGTCGCCTTTGCGCCCCAGGGAAATGTATTGGCGACCGCCAGCCAGGATAACACCGTTCGCCTGTGGGATTTAACCACTATCCAGCTGATTGGATCGCCCTACAGCGGTCACACAGATGCCGTCTGGGATGTGGCTTTCAGCTCTGCAGGAGATCGGCTTTTCTCAGTCAGCTCTGATGGCAGCGGGATGGTGTGGAGCGCCACAGCACGGCAGCCACTTGCCAGTGCCTTACCGGCGGCGGCACCTGTGTGGGATGTAGCGGTAAGCCGCAACCAACAATGGTTGGCAGCGGTGGGCGGTCAGGCAGGGGAGCGTACTGGCGCTGGCGTGCGTCTGTGGCAAAAAGCAGAGGATGGTCAATGGACAAAGGCGGAGGATTTAGAGGGCTTTGCCGGTCTGGTGAGTTCGGTTGCTTTTAGCCCGGATGGTCGTTGGCTGGCAGCGGGCAGTGAGGATACAACGGTGCATATCTGGGATATTGGCGATGATACGCCGCAGACCGGGCCAGTGCTGCGCCATAGTGCCAGCGTGACGGCAGTGGCTTTTAGCCCCGACAGCCAGAAGATGGCGCTGGCCGATGTGGATGGCATGATCATGTTCTATCATCCTGGACAAGCCTGGGCCGCCGCTGCACAGCAGCTGCCAATGCAGGGTAGTGGTGTCACCAGTCTGGCGTTCCAACCCGGTGGTCAACTGCTTGCCGTGGGTGATCAAAATGGGCGCATTGTATTGTGGGATGTCAAGACCATGCAGATGGTCGGCGAACCGCTGACCGGGCATTCGGACCAGGTGGAAACCGTGGCCTTCAGCGCGGATGGTCGTTTGCTGGCCTCCGGTGGACGTGACAACACCGTTCGGCTGTGGGATGTTGGCGCGGGAGCAGCGCAGGAGCGCCCACCATTGGAGTTCCACACCAATTGGGTGACGGATGTCGCCTTTAGCCCAGATGGTCACTTTCTGGCATCCAGCAGCCGCGATAATACAGTGGTCCTGTGGGACTTACAGGAAGGCGCGGTAGTGGGTGGGCCTTTCACCGGTCACAGCAACTGGGTGAGTGCGGTGACTTTTTCACCTGATAATGCCACATTAATCTCTGGCGGTTGGGACAGTCAGGTGCTGGTGTGGGATATGCGCCTGCAATCCTGGGAACGGCTGGCCTGTGCGATTGTCAACCCTGTGAGAGAGGCAGAAATTGATGCGTGTTCGACTGAATAAGAAACTGCTGATTCTGTTGCTCCTGGCCGTATACACGACGATCCTACAGGCGCAGGATGATGATTGCCCCGCACTGGTTGAGGAAGCGCTCGACCTGGCAGATAATGTGTGTGAAACTACTGGCACCAGCGAACTATGCTATGGGCATTTCGTGCTGGAAGCAGAGCCGCAGGTGGGGATTGAAGACTTTCAGTTTCAAGAACCGGGCGATATTGAACCAGTTACGGATGTGCGCTCGCTGCGGCTGAGTGCGATGGATACCGATGCCAGCATCTGGGGCGTGGCGGTGATGCGGGTGCGGGCGGTGCTCACCGGTCAGTTTGACCCTGAAGATGTGACATTTTTGCTGTTTGGTGATGTGGTAGTGGATAACGGCGTGATTCTGGCTGAAGTCTCGGCACTGCGCGACGGTAACATCCGGCAGACCCCATCCACAGCTTCGGCGGTGATCGGCGCGGTGGCCGCTGAAGATGTGCTGATCGCAGATGGGCGAACGGCAGATTCGGCCTGGCTGCGTATTCGCCTGGATGATGAACATACGGCTTGGGTATCGTCCTCGCTGGTCGAGGTCACGGAAGCGGTTGAAACACTGGCGGTGGCAGATAGTACAACCAATGAGGAAGACTTGCTTTATGGAGCGATGCAGGCGTTTTATTTCCGCTCTGGTAAGGATGATGCTCCGTGCAGTCAGGCACCCAACAGCGGCATGTTGATTCAAACGCCAGAAGGTGATGCCGAAGTGACCTTGCTGATGAATGAGGCCAATATTCAACTGCGGGCAACTGCTTATGTGCAGGCAGACCCTGGTGAGGATATGACGGTTTATGTATTGGATGGGGAAGCGACTGTAGAGGTGGATGGTGTTGAGCGGACGCTGATTCCCGGCACCAGCCTGACCGTGCCATTAGACGAGGATGGCCTCGCTGCGGGGCCGCCTACCGAACCCGAACCCTACGATCAAACACAGGTGCAGGCGCTTCCAGTGGAGATGTTGAGTCGCCCGGTTGAAGTGCCAGAGCCTGTATCTCAGGCAACGAACGCGCCAGTATCCGGGGAGTGGAATTTCAACTGGCTGGTGCAGGAAGCGGAATGCCCGGATGGGCAGGTCGTGACGTTTTCGACAGAAAACCCACTGACAACAATCCAGGTCGACGCGAGCGGGACCAGCTTCAATATGCTGTTGACGCGCTATACGCGGGATGTCTCAGGCGTGTATCGGACGGTATTCACGGATGTCAACGGTAATTTGCACACCTACAGTGTCACCTTTGCGGCGATCGACCGCCTCAGTGGGCAGGCGCAGATTGATTATGTTTTCGGCTGTAGCCTGACTGTGCCTTTCGAACTGCGCTTAATCAGACCTGCCGGGAGCTAAACCGCCGCCGGATAACCCAGACTGCGCCACCTATCAATGGAATGAGCACCAGCCAGCGGAGCCAACTCCAGGGTGATTCGCCTGTGTTGGGCAGTTGATCGACCCGCAAAATGGTTGCCTGGACACAACGGGCTTGTGGGCGCAGCGCGGTTTGCAGGCAGGCTTCGTTGGTGATTCGCGGTGAGGCCGGACTATTGTTGACCAGTTGGGCGCGAATGGTGATGGTCACCGCCTGTGCAGCAGGGAGCTGCGCCAGCCGTAGTGAAATCCGCTGGTTTTGCGTGACGGGTGTCCCTGAGGTTGATGTCACAGAGAGAATGTCAAATCCATCTGGGATACTGTCAGTGACGACGACGTTAGTGGCGGTTTCCGAACCAGGGTTGAGGAGGCGAATGGTCCAGGTTGCGGTGCCGTTTGCCTGTAAGAAAGCCGGTGAAGCCAGTTTGATGATATACGGCTCATCAAGCTCCAGGTCCGGCAGCTCAGAAGAGCGCACGATGGTGCGATTGAGCAGCGGATCAGCCCCGCCAGTGGTCTGAACCAGGAAATTCACTCGCGCACTGGCACCGCTATCCAACGTACCCAACACGCAGCTAATGCTGTTTAGTGTTTTGGTGCATTCTGGTGCGCCCGCATCGACATCAATGAGTTCGATGCCCTGAAGCAGCTGCTCCACCAGCACGACATTGGACAGTGTTTGCGGACTCTGATTGTTCACCGTGACGTTATAGGCCACCTGACCGCCGCCATTAGCCTCGTTAACTGCCTCGATGGATTTTTCCATCTCTACTGACTCATCCTGACTCTCGATTTGGGTTGCTGTCAGATCAGGCGTTAGTGTCAGCGTGCTGGTCGGCAGTAAGGTGGCCGTCATGGTGCTGGTTGCGGTTGGCGGCACGGTAGCGGTCCAGGTCGCTGTGCGGGTCATGGTGCTGCTGGCCGTGACCGTGGCGGTCTGAGTCACTGTTTGTGTGGCCGTCGCAGTTGCCGTGCGGGTCGCCGTATTGCTGGCCGTGGCGGTTGGCACGAGAGTCTGGGTTGGTGTCGTGCTGGCCGTTGCTGTTGGTGGGATGGTTGCGGTGCTGGTTGCTGTAAACTCACTGGTCGGCGTTGGTGACTCCTGATTAAACACGGTCGCTACTGGTGTAGTGCTCGGTTCAAGGGTTGGGGCATTGGGATCTGTCGGCGTCGGTGTTGCAGAGGCCGGGCCAACGATCGTGAATACACTGGCGCTGTTGTTGAGCACACTGGTGTCAGGTTCATCTGATTCGGCAACCACTTCGTTAGCAATCACACCCGTAAATGGCGGTGCGTCGATATTCACGATCACAACGCCGATGTCGCCAGGGTTGAGATCACCCAATGCACAGTTAATCACATCCAACACCACATTGCAGTATGGTGCGACAGGAAATGTGCTGTTATCAGGAATGACCGATGTCACGACGACCCCGCTGGGCAGTGTATCGGTCAGGGTGACGTTTGTAGCAGGATTGACGCCGCGATTGCGGACATTGATCGTGTAGGTCAGCGGCTGGTTCACGGTGACAGTATCCAGCGAAGCGCTTTTCTGCGCGCGCAAATCCGTCGCCGCTTCCAGCTCGATACAGGCTGAGAAGGGTGATGTCGAGCGCCAACCATTGCCTACTGTAGGTGGTGGTGCAATGGCGCGCCCTGATGCCGTCGCGGTAATCGATGTACCGAGGGCGAATGCACCAGGGAATGTGACTCCAAGGGCTTCGCCAAAACCTGTCGCGTCAACAGTGACCAGGGTTGATCCGAGATAAGTTTCACCCTCCACAGACGCGGGATTGGTAAGATCGCAGACCGCATCGTTGGCGTAGAAATGAACTTCAAACTGGCGATTTGCGCTATCTAATCCGGGTTGCTCTTGCAGGGTGACATCGACAACGACGGTCGAGTCATCTACACCGGCATTGCTGAGGACCGGCGGCTCAATAAATTCGTTTGGCCCAGGGCCGCCAACCAGAGTATCGACCAGCATGATTCCAAGACCACCGTTTTCAAAGATCTGATTGCCACGGATGGCCGCCAGCCGGGCATTATCCTGGACCTGGACACCGTTAGCAGCGTTAAACGCAATAGTATTGCCGTTGCTGCATGCTGGTGGCGAGATGGCCCCGAAGACGGGTGAAAAGCCGACAAAGTTGCCATCTTCGCCCGCATCATCCGCAGATACCAGCACCCCGTTGCCGCCATTGCCGAGTCCGGCATCGAGTGCGCTGTTGGTGCCGATGAAGTTGTTACAGATAGCGCTTTTAACACCATTTCCAAAGATGAAAATGCCGTTGCCAGTGTTTCCGGAAATGACATTGCCATCGACACGATTCCATTGGTTGGTGACGAACTGGATGCCGTTGCCATCGTTCGGAATTGTGGCATCTTCAGCAGCGTTCAGGCCGATTACATTGCCACGGATGCTGATCGCCAGCGTAGTATCGCCATCTGCGCTAAGGCCGTTGCCATTGTTACCGGAGATGAGGTTGCCTGAATTTAACTGTCCAACGACGACATACTGGGTATCACTAATGGTGATACCGCTGCCATTAGCGAGCGCCGTATCACCAGCGGCATTGGTGCCAATATAATTGCCGATAATTCGGTTGGCAAGCGTAAAATCCCAATCATTGGTGTTGGTGGCATCTGGCCCACTCACGTCAACTGCCGCGTTATCGTTGCCAGAGATGATATTGCGATCACGCTCAGCCGTGCCGCCAATGACATTGTCCGTCGAGTCCACCCCACGCAGCTGAATGCCGCTGCCATTGGCCTCAGCGGTTTCACCATCCAGAGTCACACCAATATAA
>JAIOHN010000175.1 GCA_019912985.1 Anaerolineae bacterium
TCTGGATCACTGCACCGCTCAGCCCCAGAAATTGATAGATCGGCCCCATCGTCTGCAAGCCGACCTTACTTAGATAATCGTTCGGCGTCACCAGATGTGCGCCTCGCCCCAGCAGGGCGTTGAGGTATAAAGGCAGCGTGGCAACGAGCGTTTTACCTTCACCCGTTTTCATCTCTGCGATCTTGCCTTCGTGCAGCACCATGCCGCCGATCAACTGCACATCATAATGGCGCAGGCCTGTCGTCCGCACCGACACTTCACGTACAGCCGCGAAGGCTTCTGTCAAAATCTCATCCAGCTTCGCCCCGTCCGCGAGCCGCTGTTTGAACGCCGCTGTTTTTGCACGTAACTCATCGTCGCTCAGTGCCTGCATCACAGGTTCCAGGTCATTGATTTCATCGACCCGCGTGCGGTATTTCGACAATGCCCGCTCGACGGGATCCCCAACGACGATTTTGACAAGATTCCTGAGCATTACAACCTCGGTTCGTGACTATGCCTACGATTGAACTAATGGGCCATTATATCACAGGGACATTTGCGTCTCGTTAGAAACTTACCCCTTCAAACAGTGCTGTTTGGGGTGTAGTTACTATAAACTATAATAAGCCGCAAAATCTTACATTTTCAAAACGCAAAGGAAAGTTAAATGCAGTATACCACACTGGGACGCACAGGCTTGAAGGTCAGCCGTTTGTGCCTGGGGACGATGACGTTCGGCTGGTCCGCCGATGAACCCACCGCTCACGCCATTATGGACGCCGCTTTCGACGGTGGCATCAATTTCTTTGATACTGCCGATGTCTACTCGCGCTGGGTGGAAGGCAACCCCGGTGGTGTTTCCGAGCAGATGATTGGCACATGGCTGAAAACCAAACCACGCCGTGAAGTCATCATCGCCACTAAGGTGCGTGGACGCATGTGGGATGGCCCGAATGGCGAGGGACTCAGCCGCAGCCACATCATCCAGGCGGTTGAGGACAGCCTGCGCCGCCTGCAAACCGATTATATTGACCTGTACCAGACACACTCGCCCGACCGCGATACACCGCTTGACGAAACACTGGCCGCGATGGACACGCTGGTGCGTGATAGCAAAGTGCGTTACGTGGGGGCCAGCAATTATCAGGCATGGCTGCTCATGAAATCGCTGTGGGTCAGCGATGTCAAAAATCTGGTGCGCTACGACAGCCTGCAACCACATTACAGTATGCTTCACCGAGCGGAGTTCGAGCGCGAACTGGCCGCTGTCTGCCGTGATCAGGGCATCGGCGTGATTCCCTACAGCCCGCTGGCGGCTGGTTTCCTCACCGGCAAATACACTCGCGATAACCAGACCCCCGACAGCACCCGCTCCAGTGGTGGCCTGATTCAGCGACTGGTCAATAACGAAGATGCGTATAAGGTCATGGATGAAGTCAACAGCATCGCTCAGTCACACGATGTTCCAGCCGCTCAGGTGGCGCTTGCGTGGCAACTGGCCCAGGATGTGATTACGTCGCCGATCATCGGCGCGCGAACGGTCGAGCAGCTTCAACAGGTCATCGGCGCGACCGAGATTGAACTAAGCAGTGAAGAAGTTGAATCCCTGAATAAAGCTTCATCCATGTTCTAAGC